>CANJXD010000035.1 GCA_947478535.1 Acetobacteraceae bacterium | reverse complement strand
GGCTTCGGCAATCCGGCGCTGACCAGCCTGATCGAGGAATGGGGCGGCGTCGGCCTCATCGCCGTCAATCCCGGCATCGACATCCACTGGGGCACCTGCACGACCATCTGGGGCAGCCCGGACCTGCACGACCTGCCGCGCAAGCCGAAGATCCCCGTCGTCGCCGTGAACAATCCCGATGGCAAGGCGCTGATGGCGCTGGCCGAAGCAGGCGGCGAGGCAACGATCCGCACGGTGATGGAGGAAGGCTGGTTCCCGCAGACCATCCCCGTCGTCACCATCCCCGGCACGGAAGACGCCGAAAAGTTCGTCCTGCTGCACGGCCACTACGATAGCTGGGAAGTCGGCGTCGGCGACAACGCGACAGGCGATGCGACGATGCTGGAGATCGCCCGCGTGCTCTGGGCGAACCGCGCCAATCTCAGGCGCGGCGTGAAGATCGCGTGGTGGCCCGGCCATTCCACCGGCCGCTATGCCGGCTCCACCTGGTTCACCGATGCCTTCGCGCAGGACCTCGACGAGAATTGCCTCGCCCAGATCAATTGTGACAGCCCCGGCTGCCGCTGGGCCACGTCGTACCACCAGACCCGCGCCTTCACCGAAAGCGCGGCACTCGCCGCCGGCGCGATCCGGGACATCGTGCCGGATGCGGTGATCAAGACCATCCGCCCGCCCCAGGCCGGCGACTATTCCTTCAACAATATCGGCCTGCCCAGCTTCTTCATGCTGTCGAGCACGATGCCGGAAGCCCTGCGGCGGGAGAAGAACTACTACGATGTCTCCGGCTGCGGCGCGAACATCGCCTGGCATACGGAGAACGATACGCTGGAGATCGCGGATCGCGACATCCTGCTGGTGGACATGAAGATCTACCTGCTCTCCGTGCTGCGCATCGCCAACGCCGAACGCCTGCCCTTCGACTGGCTGGCGACCTGCGACGAATTCGACTCGACGATCAATGGCTACGAGGCCGCGTCGAAGGGCATGGCGAACCTCTCCCCCGCGCGGGCGGCCGTTGCTCTGCTGCGCGCAGCCCTGCAGGCGCTGGACACCGCGCCGACCGCCGCGCGCAACGCCGCAGTGCACGACCTCTCCCGCATCCTCGTCCCCGTGAACTACACGCGGGAGGCCCGCTTCGCGCATGACCCCGCCTATACCGTGCCGCCGCTGCCCGGTCTCGTCGTCGCCTCCGAGATGCCGCTGCTCGACCCGTCCCTGCTTGAAGCGGCGGCGGTCGAATTGCTGCGCGGCCAGAACCGCTTCACCGCCGCCCTCCGCGCCGCGACGAAGCGGGTGCGCCAGGCGATCGGCGCATGAGCCGCGAGGCCGCGATCCGCGCCGCGACGGACAGCCTCGACAATGGCAGTCTGCTCGCCGTGCTGCGTCGTCGCATCGCCTGCCCCACCGCGAGCCAGGACCCTGCCAGCGCGCCGCATCTGTGGCGCTACCTGGAGGAGGAGATGGCGCCGGACCTCACGCGCCTCGGCTTCACCTGCGTTATCCACCCCAACCCCACGGGCCGCGGCGGCCCCTTCCTGATCGGCCGTCGGATCGAGGACCCGACGCTGCCGACCCTGCTGACCTATGGCCACGGGGATACTGTGCTCGGCCTCGATGCCGAATGGCTGGAAGGGCTTTCCCCCTGGACGGTGACGCAGCGCGGCGAACGCCTCTACGGCCGCGGCATCGTCGACAACAAGGGCCAGCACAGCGCCAACCTCGCGGCGCTGGAGGCCGTGCTGAACACGCGCGGCCACCTCGGCTTCAACGTGACGATCCTGCTGGAGACGAGCGAAGAAGTCGGCTCCCCCGGCATCGACGAATTCTGCCGCGCGCATCGCGACGAACTGAAGGCCGATGTGCTCATCGCCTCCGATGGTCCGCGCCTGGTGCCGGACTGGCCCGCGCTCGTGCTGGGCACCCGCGGCGCGATGAGCCTCGACCTCCGCGTGAAATACCGCGAAGGTGGCCACCATTCCGGCAATTGGGGTGGGCTGCTCGCCAACCCCGGCGTCCGCCTCGCCCACGCCATCGCCAGCATCATCGACCGCGACGGCAAGGTGCTGGTGCGGGACCTGGTGCCGGAGCGAATCCCCAACAGCGTGCGCGCGGCACTGGCGGAATGCCGCGTCGATGGCGGCGCCGATGGGCCGGAGATCAACGCCTGGTGGGGCGAGCCCGGCCTGACGGCGGCGGAGAAGGTGTTCGGCTGGAACACCTTCGAGGTGCTCGCCTTCAAATGCGGCCACCCCGACGCGCCCGTCAACGCCGTGCCGCCGGAAGCCTTCGCCCGCTGCCAGATCCGCTACACCGTGGACCGCGCGCCCGCCACGTTCATTCCGGCCATCCAGAAGCACCTGTCGGAAGCCGGCTTCGATGACGTGGTCGTCTCCCCCATCAAGGCCGGCGCCGAATGGGCCGCGACGCGGATGGACCCCGATGGCCCCTGGCCGCGCCTCGTCGCCGCCTCGGTCGAGCGCAGCACCGGCAAGGCACCGATGATCGTGCCGAATGCCGGGGGATCGCTGCCGAATGACAGCTTCGCGATCACGCTCGGCCTGCCGACGATCTACATCCCGCATTCCTACAGCGGCTGTTCGCAGCACGCGCCGAACGAACACGCGCTGCTGCCGCTGATGCGCGAAGGGCTCGCCATCGCGGCCGGCGTCTTCTGGGATCTCGGCGAGCAGCCCTGGCCAAAGGGCGCCTAGCTACAGCGCCGCGAGCCGGCCCCATAGCAGGTCGAAAAACCCCGGCGCGTCGAGCCGTCCAAGCACCGTCGCATTGGCCGGCTTGCCCGTGGTGCCGAAGAAATCGCCCACGGTCTGGCCGTAGCTGTGGCTGCCCTGCAACTCGACCGTGACATGGGCCGGACGACTGCCAAACAGGTCTGGCCGCAGCAGGAAGGCGATGACGCAGGGGTCATGCAGCGGCCCGCCCGGCTCGCCATAGCGCGCCGGGTCGTTGCGGTCATAGAAGGTGACGAGATCGGCGGCGAGCCCCGTCACCCGCCCACCCATCGCCCGCAGCGCCGCGACGCGCGCCGGGGTCGCCAGGGCCTGGAACGTCACGTCGAGCGGCGCCAGCACCACCGGCGCGCCACAGCGCAGCACGATCTCCGCCGCATGCGGGTCGGCGAGCACGTTGAACTCGGCGCTCGGCGTGCGATTGCCACCGGCCGCGAAGGCCCCCGCCATGGCGACAATTCGGGCAATGCCGCGCGCCAGCCCCGCATCCCGCGCCAGCGCCACCGCCAGGTTGGTCAGCGGTCCCAGCGTGCAGATCGTCAGTGGCCGCGCCGTCGCGCTCGCCTCCTCCAGCGCCGCGGTGATGACATCGACGGCATGACGCGTCTCGACCGGCGCGCCGCTTTCCGGCAGCAAAGACCCACCGAGCCCGCCCGCGCCGCTGTACTTCCCGCGCAGCACCGGCCCCAGCAACGGCCCCGTGCAACCCGGATACACCTTCACCTCCGGCCGCCCCGCCAGTGCTACGACGCGGCGGCCGTTGTCGAAGGTGCGCTCCGGCGGGACGTTGCCCGCCACCGTCGTCACCGCCACCACCTCCAACTCCGGGGAGGCCAGCGCCAGCAGTAGCGCGATCGCGTCATCCACGCCGGGATCGCAATCGATCAGGATGCGCAGGCGCCCGCTCATCGGCTCGCATTCTCCGCCAGCGTCCAGCCATCGGATCGTGGGCGATAGGTGATGGCGCCACGGCTCGCCCAGCTGTTCTGGATGAAAAACAACGGGATCACGCCCGCCTCCTCCATCGCCAGCACGGTCGCCTGCCGCAGCAGCGCCTCGCGCGCCGCGTCATCCACGGTGGCGAGGGCCTGGCGCAGCAGCCGGTCGAACTCCGGGTTGGAATAGCGCCCGCGATTGCCGGAGCCATCGCCCCGCGCGGGATCGAAGCTCGCCAGCAGCGGCCGCAGCACGGAAGACGCCTCCCCCGTCTCCGCCGCCGCGCCGCCCATGATCAGCGTGTAGTCACGCGCCGAGGCGCGGGTGAAGAACACGTTGCCCGGCTGCACGACAACCTGCGTCGGGATGCCCGCGCGCGTCCACATCTGCGCCAGCGCCTGGGCGATCTTGTCGTCATTCGGATAGCGGTCGTTCGAGGCATGCAGCGTCAGCGCGAAGCCCTGCGGCAGCCCCGCTTCCACCAGCAACCGCCGCGCCGCAGGCTGATCGAGGCCGGGTGCGGCGAGAGACGGCACATGACCAAAGTACCCCGCCGGCACCATCTGTCCCGCCGGCGTGCCTTCCCCGTCCATAATCCGCGCCACCAGCGCATTGCGGTCGATCGCCACGGACAGCGCGCGCCGCACGCGGGCATCGCGCAGCGGGTTCGCGATGGCGCCCCCATCGCGCGCCGTCGCGAAGGGCGTGCGGTCCCGGTCCTGGTCGGGATGCAGATACATCACGCGGTTCGAGGCGATGGTCGCCAGCTTCACCCGCGCATCGCGGCGCAGCCTTTCGCTATCCGCCGTCGGCACCTGCTCGATCAGGTCGAGGTCCCCCGCCAGCAGCCCGGCGACGCGCGCGGCATCATTCGTCACGAAGCGCAGCCTTACGCGCTGCCAGGGCCGCGCCGGGTCCGTCGCCGCGAGGTCCACGGATTCGCCGGGCCGATAGGTAACAAGCCGATACGGCCCGCTGCCCACCAGGCCGCGCCCCGCATTGAGATCGCTCGTCTCCGCCTCCTCCGCCGTGCGCGGCAGGATGGCGATGCGCGCCATCGCACTCGGCAACAGGGGAAATGGCTCGGCGGTGGTAAGGCGGAGGGTCCGCGCATCGACCACCGTGATGCCGGTGATCGGCCGCACGAACGGCAGGAAGGATGACGGGCTGTTGCGGATGCGCGGGATGCGCCGAAGGCTCGCCGCCGCATCCTCCGCCGTCACCGGCGATCCGTCATGGAAGCGCGCATCGGCGCGCAGCGTGAATTCCCAACTCGTCGCATCCACGGCGCGCCAGGATTCCGCAAGCCCCGGCACGTTGCGCTGCTGGTCGTCCTGGTTCACCAGCCCATCGAAGATGTTGCGCGACAGCGCGGCGTTGGACCCGATGACATGGAAATGCGGGTCGAGCGACGTGATGGTCGCCGCGAGCCCCACGCGCAATTCCTGCGCCCGCACGGCCCCACCCAGGGCCATCGCCACGGCAAGGCCAGCCACCATCGCACGCATGCGCGTCCCTCCCCGATATCGCGGGCAGGCTAGGCCAGGTTGGCGCGCCGCGTCACCAGGGCATCCAGCGCGAAGCCGCCGCATTCCCGCACGAGGAAGGGATTGACCTCGATCCCGTCGATGCTGGCTTCCTGCGCCACGGCGAACTCCGAAAGCCGGCACAGCGCCGCCACCAGCGCCGCTTCATCCAGCGGGGCCGCGCCGCGGAAGCCGCGCAGCAGCTTCACGCCGCGGATCTCCTCCACCAGCCGCCGCGCCGTCTCCTCCGTCAGGGGCGCGGAGGCGAAGGCGACATCGTCGAACAGTTCCACCGAGACGCCGCCCAACCCCACCATCACCATCGGCCCGAAGACCGGGTCCCGCTGCACGCCGAGGATGACCTCCACGCCGCCCTTCAGCATCGGCGCCACCAGCACGCCATCCAGCTTCGCCGCGGGCTTCGCGTCTCGCGCCCGGCGCATCAATTCCTCAAAGCCCGCCGCCGCCGCCTCCGGCCCCGCGACATCGAGCATGACGCCGCCGATTTCGGTCTTGTGCGGGATGTCGTCGGACAGGATTTTCAGCACGACAGGGCCGCCGATGGCGCGCGCCGCCGCGGCCGCCTCCATCGCGCTCGCGCAGATGTGTTCCGGTGGCACGGGAATCCCCGCCTGGCGCAGCAGCGCCTTCGCCGCCGCCTCGTTCAGCGCGCCCTCGGGCAGGGGCGCCGCTGGCGGCAGCACCGGGCGCGGCCGCGCTGCCGCCTGCAGGGCCGGGATGCGGGACGCCGCCGCCACGGCGCGCACGGCCCGCGTCGGGTCCTCGAAGACCGGCACGCCGATGGCCTCCAGCCCCTGCCGGATGGCATCGACATGCGTCATCACCGCGACGGCGAGCACATCCGGCTGGCTTCGCCGCAGCGCCGCCAGCCCTTCGGCGAGCGGCGGGAAGCGTTCCAGGTTGCGCCCGATATGCGCGAGGTAGAGGAAGCAGGACCCGAGCGCTGCGCCCTCCACCATCGCCTCGCTCACCGCGCCGAACAGATGCAGCCGCCCGCCGACATTCGCGGTGGAATCCACGGGGTTGCGCCCGGTCGCGACCGGCAGGATCGCCTGCAAGGAAGCCAGCGCCGGGCCCGGCAGTGGCGGCACGGAAAGCCCCGCGCCGATGCCGACATCCGCCATCAGCACGCCGATGCCACCCGACACCGTCAGCACCCCCATCCGCGTCGAGCGCGGCCGCGGCCCGATGGCGCAGACATAGGCGATGTCGATCATCTCCTCGATCGAACGCGCCCGCCACGCGCCGCATTCCCGCAGCACGACATCGACCAGCCGGTCCTCGATGGCGAGCGAGCCCGTATGCGTCGCAGCCGCCGCCGCGCCGACCTCCGTCGTGCCGACCTTCATGATGATGACGGGCTTGCCAACCACGGCCGCCTTCAGCAGCGCGCGCCGCAGCCCCTCCCCATCCCCGCAGCCTTCGAGGGAGGCGCAGATCACCGTCGTGCCGGGATCCTCCGCGAGGTAGTCGATCGCCGCCGCGACATCGATATCCGCCTCATTCCCCGTCGCGATGGCACGGCTGATGCCGAGCCCACGGAAACTCGCCACGGCGTAGATGTGGGACCCGAAGGCGCCGGATTGCGTCGCCACGCCCACCGTCCCCGGCCCCGGCACCGCCGTCGCCAGCAGGCTGGAGAAGGTGCCGTAGAACCGATCCAGCGGGCTGATGCTGCCCAGCGCATTCGGCCCGGTGAACCGCATGCCGTGACGCCGCGCGATCTCCACCACCCGCGCCTGCAAGGCGATGCCCTCGCCCCCTTCCTCCGCGAAGCCGGAGGAGAGGATCTGCACATGCTTCACCCCCCGCGCCGCGCAATCCTCCAGCGCCGCGGGCACGGCGCCGGCGGGCAGCACGATGATGGCGCTGTCCGGCGCTTCCGGCAGTTCGGCGACGGATTTCCAGGATGGCAGCCCCTGCACATCCCGCCCGCTGACATTGATCGGGAAGATGCGCCCCTGGAAGCCGAGTTCCTTCACATGGAACAGCGTGCGGCCCCCCAGCTTTTCCGGATCACCGGAGGCGCCGACGATGGCGACCGAGCGCGGCCTGAACAGCTTCTCCAGCGGATGCATCGCTCAACCCTCCGTGGCGAGAAGCCGGCGCGCCTGGAAAAAGCGGTCCCCGTATTCGTGTTCCGCCATCATGATCCGCCGCGCGAGCCGCGTCGCTGGCAGCCCATCCGTCATGCCCATGCCGCCATGACACTGGATGGAGGCTTCCGCGATGCTGCGCCCGGCATGGCCGAGGCGCAGCTTGGCGAAGGCGACATCGCGCCAGCGCGGGCGCCCATCCTCCTCCGCATGACGCAACGCCGTACCCACCAGGCCGCGCAGCGTCTCGTACTCCACATACATTTCCGCCACGCGATGCCGCAGCGCCTGGTTCGTACCCAGCGGCGCGCCGAACTGCACGCGGGTGGACAGATAGGCGATGGTCTGTTCGATCAGCGCGCCCGCGGCCTCCGTCGCCTCCACGCAGGTGACCAGCGCGCCGAGATCCCGCGCCTCCTCCGCCTGCCGCGCCACCGCCGGCCCCTCGGCCAGCAGGGTCGCGGCAACACCCGCGAAAGTGAAATCGCCGGTCAGGCACCGATCGATCCGCTGCGACGTCGCGAGCGAAAGTCCCGGCGCATCCACCGGCATCAGCAGCAGCGCATCGCCCACCACCGCCAGCAGATGCGTCGGCGCCGGCGGCATCGCCACGCCGACAACGCCACCCCGCAGCACGCCATCGGCCAGCGCCAGCGGCGCCGCGCCCGGGTCCTGCGCCGCGCCAGGCAGGATGACGGCGATCCGTGCCGAACCCGCCGCGACCTCTGCCAGCAACGGCGCCCCCGGCACCAGCGCCAGCAGATGCGGCACCACGGCGCAGGCGGCGGCGATCGGCAGCGGCAGCGCCGCGCACCCGGCGCCCCCGGCCAGCGCCGCCACATCGCCCAGCGTACCACCGGCACCGCCCTGCGCCTCGGCGACCATCGTCGCCATCCAGCCGAGCTCCGCGACCTGCGCCCAGAGCTGCCCGATGCAGGCCGCCTGCGCCGCCGCATCCGGGTTCAGCGCCAAGGCGGCGTCGGCATCCCGCGCGATGCGGCTGGCCATGTCGTACATGTCGCCGGCGATCAGCGGCGTGGCGGTGAAGGGCATGCCGTCAGAATCCGAAAAGCTGCTTGGCGATCACGTTCTTCTGCACTTCGCTGCTGCCGCCATAGATCGTGCGGACGCGGCCATAGAGGTAGTTCTGCAACCACTCCAGCCCCGGCGCTTCCGCATTCGCGCCCGAGCCATCGACGCGCCGGAACCGCGTCGCGAGCCTTTCGCCCACCGCGTCCAGCGCCACATCGGACACGCGCTGCGCGGTATGGCTGGTGGACAGCTTGAGCACGGAGGCCAGCAGGCCGAGCGGCCGCCCGTCCATCACCGCCGCCACCGCTTCCTCCCCCAATGCCTGCGCGCCGAGCAGCTCAGCCTCCGCCGCCAGCAGACGCTGTTCCAGCATCGCCCGCTTCGGCGCCTGCTCCGCGCCCGGCAGTTCCGTCTCCAGCAGGTCCCGCGTGCGCGCCAGGTTCTTCAGCATCGGCGCGACATTGGCACCGCCAAGCCGTTCCCGCTCCAGCAGGAACTTGCCATAGGTCCAGCCCTGGCCTTCCTCACCGATCCGGTTGGCGACGGGCACGCGGACGTTGTCGAGGAACACCTCGTTCACATGGTGCCAGCCGTCTATGGTCTCGATCGGGCGGATGGTGATGCCGGGCGTGTTCAGCGGAATCAGCAGCAGCGAGATCCCCTGCTGGCGCTTCGGTTCCTTGGAGGTGCGGACCAGCGTGTACATCCAGTCCGCTTCCTGGGCGTGGGAGGTCCAGGTCTTCTGCCCCTCCACGACATAGTCATCCCCGTCCCGCCGCGCCGTGGTGCGCAGCGAGGCGAGGTCGGACCCCGCGCCGGGTTCCGAATAGCCCTGGCACCACCAATCCGTGCCATCGAGGATGCCGGGAAGGAAGCGCTGCTTCTGTTCGTCATTCCCGAAGGCGATGATGACAGGGCCGAGGTGGCGTAGCCCGTGATGGTATTGCGGCGGGCAATCGCATTCCGCCATCACCTCGTCGAAGATGTGGCGCTGGCGATGGTCCCACCCCGTGCCGCCGAATTCCTTCGGCCAGCCCGGCGCCCCCCAGCCATGCTCGAACAAAATTCGCTGCCACGGCGCCCAGATCTTCCGCGACAGCTTCCGATAGGTCGCGACCACCGCGCGGATCTCCGGCGGGCAGCGCGTCAGCGCGAATTCCGTAACCTCGCGGCGGAAGGCGTCGTAGTCGATCCCGGTGGCCATGGCGGATCAGCGTCCCTTGAAGACCGGCTTGCGCTTCTCGAGCTGCGCCGTGCGCGCCTCGATCGCGTCTTCCGTCTTCGCCAGTTCGTAAGTGAAGTTCTGTTCGAAGCGATAGGCATCCTTGGGCGACATCAGCGTGACGAAATTCGCGCTGTTCTTCGCGTATTTGATGCCCGTCGGGCTCTTGCCGGCGATGCGCGCGGCCATCTTCATCGCTTCCGGCAGAAGCTGGTCCAGCGGCCAGACGCTGTCCAGAACGCCGAGGCGATACAGTTCTGCCGCCGGCAGCCGATCCCCCGTGAAGGTCAGGCGGCGGACGAAGGATTTGCTGAACAATTCGCTCAGCATCGCGACGCCACCGGCCAGGCCGACATCGATCTCCGGCATGCCGAACACCGCGTTCTCCGACGCCATCATGATGTCGCAGGACGCCATCAGCCCGAAGCCCGCACCGAGCGCCGCGCCATTGACGGCGCAAATCACAGGCTTGGTGCATTCCTTGATGGAATTCCCCGTCTCCCGCGTGATGCGGTTGTGGTGCCAGAAGGAACCGGCCTTGGTCGGGTCTGGCCGCTGCTTGAGGTCGGCACCGGCGCAGAAGGTCTTGCCCTGCCCCGTCAGCACGACGCAGCGGATATCGTCGCGGTCCGTCACCTCGTCGAAGATCTCGATGATGCGGTTTCGCATCTCCGCATTCACCGCGTTCACCGGAGGCCGGTTCAGCGTGGCAACGGCCACATAGTCCGACACCTCCAGTGTCACGACATCGGATGACATCTTTCGTATCCCCCCATATACTGACCGATCGGTCAGCAGATTAGGCGCCGTGGCGCCACCTTGCAAGACGCCGATATGCAGGAGACCCGGTCAGCTCGCCTGGATTCCAGCGCCGCGAATAACCTCTCCCCATTTCGCGCGCTCCGCCGCCAGCAGCGCGCCGAGTTCCTCCGGCGTGCTGGATCGCGGGCCACTCGCCCCCGCGGCGCGGGACCGCTCAATGAGGGCTGGGGAGGCCAGCACGCGCGCAAGCCCCTGGTGCAGCCGGTCGATGATCGGGCGCGGCGTGCCGGCGCGGACGCAGAGGTAGTTCACCACCGTCACTTCGTAGCCCGGAAGCACCGTGGCCACCGTCGGCAGATCCGGCGCTTCCGGCAGCGCCTCGATGCTCGTCACCGCGATGGGCCGCAACGTGCCGGCCTGGATCAGCGGGATCATCGGCCCATAGCTGTCGATGGAGACGGAAACCCGGCCCATCGCTACATCCTGCAGCGCCGGCCCGGTGCCGCGATAGGGCACGTGATTCATGCGGATGCCGGCCTGCATGCACAGCAATTCCCCCGCCAGGTGGCTGCCCGCGCCGACACCGGAACTCGCGAAGGTCAGCTCCCCCGGCCTTGCCTTGGCGAGGGCGATCAGTTCCGCCACGCTGCGCACCGGCAGATCGCGCCCGACCGCCATGCAATAGGCGCCCTTCGTCAGCAGGCTGACCGGCGCGAAATCCCGCTCCGCGTCATAGGGCATGGACGCCATCAGGAAGGGGTTGGTGATCAGCGGCCCCGGCGTGCCGTAGAACAGCGTGTAGCCATCGGCCGGCGCCTGCACCACGGCCATCGCGCCGATGGTGCCGCCCGCGCCTCCGCGATTCTCCACGACAATGCTCTGCCCGAGATCCTGCGCCAGCGGTTCCGCGACCAGCCGCGCATTGAGGTCGGCCCCGCCGCCCGGCACGAAGGGCACCACCATGCGCAGCGGCCGCGCCGGCCAGCCCTGCGCCCGCGCCGCACCGGCGAAGCCCGCGCCCGCCAGTGCCGCGGCCCCCAGCAGCCCGCGCCGACCCGCCATGATGGAAGTCCTGTCCATGCCGTCGCTTCCTTCCCCTTGCGGCATCACTGCTGGCGCCGCTTGACCGTTCGGTCAGTGCCGCACTCTATGGCGCAACCGCGCCTTCCCGCAATCGCCACGAAGGGCCACCAAAGCCCCCCCCCTGGGCCGCTTGCGAAGCCCTGCCGCAGCGCATAGCGTGCGCCCCGAACGACCGGTCGGTTCGCCGATGCCGGGACGGCAATGCCCCCAAGGGGCAGAGGAGGAAGCAGCCCATGTCACCCTTGCATCGCCACGCGATCGGCCTTTCGTTGCTCGGCGCGCTCTCGGCGCCGATGGCGGTCGCACAGACGATCACCCTCGGCATGGGCTCCCCCATTTCCTCGCTCGATCCGCACTATCATCAGCTGCGCTCGAACCGCGAAGTCTCCCAGCTGCTGTTCGATTCGCTGCTGAACACCGATGCGAAGGCGCAGCTCGTGCCGGGCATGGCGGAAAGCTGGCGCGCCATTGGCAATGATGCGTGGGAATTCACGCTGCGCGACGGAATCCGCTTCCATGACGGCCGTCCCTTCACGACGGATGACGTCGCCTTCACCCTCGAACGCATCCCCGGCGTCACCGGCCCTGGCGCCTCCTACACCACGCATGTGCGCCCGGTGAAGCGCGTCGAGATCGTCGATGCCCGCACCATCCGCCTGCATACGGACGGCCCCTTCCCCCTGCTGCCGATCTATATGAGCCAGGTCTTCATGATCGGCCGCGCGCAGCACGGCTCGGCCACGACGTCAGACTACAACAGCGGCCGCGCCACCATCGGCACCGGGCCCTATCGCCTTGCCTCCTATGCGCAGGGGGACCGCATCGGCCTGACGCGCAACGATGGCTGGTGGGGGCCGAAGCCGCATTGGGCGAACGTCACCTACCGGATGATCACCAACGATGCCTCCCGCATGGCGGCGCTGCTCGCGGGCGATGTCGATTTCATCGACCAGATCCCGACCTCAGACCTCACCCGGCTTCGCCAGGACAACCGCTTCCGGGTGGCGGAGACGACCAGCCTGCGGACCATGTACATCACGCTGGACCTGACGCGCGCCGCGCCGGTGCCGCTGCTGGCCGGCGCCAATGGCGCGCCGCTCGATGCCAACCCGCTGGCGGACCTTCGCGTCCGCCGCGCGCTGTCGCTCGCCATCGACCGCCGCTTGCTGGTGGACCGGGTGATGGAAGGCGCGGCACTCGCCACCACGCAGTTCATGCCGCCCGGCAGCTACAGCCACATCCCGGACATGGCCGTGCCGCCGGCGGATCTCGAAGCCGCGCGATCGCTGCTCACCCAGGCCGGCTATCCCCAGGGCTTCCAGATCACCCTCGGCGGGTCGAATGACCGCTACATGAATGATGCGCGCATCGTGCAGGCCGTTGGCCAGATGTGGGCGCGGATCGGCGTGCGGACCACGGTGGATGCGCAGCCCTACGCCACCTTCATCACCCGCGCGACGCGCCGCGAATTTCCCACCGCATTGCTCACCTGGGGCAATTCCACGGGCGAATCCTCCGTCGTGCTGAACTCCGTGCTGCGGACCCCGAACCGGGATCGCGGTCATGGCGCCGCGAACCGCACGCTCTACTCCAATCCCGCGATGGACCAGCTGGTCGCCGCCGCGGAAGGGGAGATGGATTCGGCGAAGCGAGAGGACCTGCTGCGCCAGGCCCAGCGCCTGGCGCTGGAGGATCTTCCCCTCATCCCGCTCTATCTCCAGGCCGGGCTCTGGGCGATGCGCAGCAGCCTGACCTATGAGGCCCGCGCGGATGAGCAGACGGATGCGACAGCCATACGCCCCGCCGCGCGCTAGTCATACAAGCGGGCGCTGGGGGCTTAGTCCGCCTGCGGAATGCCCGCCTCCCGCACAACCCGCTGCCAGGTCGTGATCTGCCCCGCGACGAAGTCCCGCATGCCGGATGGCGTGCTGGACCGCGCCTCGGAACCCAGTGTCGCCAGCGTCTGCTTCACCTGTGGATCGTCCAGGATACGCGCGAGCTCGGTCTGCACCCGGGTCAGGATCGGCTCCGGCGTGCCGGCCGGCGCGGCAAGGCCGACCCAGGACAGCACCTCGAAGCCCGGCAGCGCGCGCGCCACCGGGTCCGCCGGTAGCCCCGGCCAGGGCTGCGCGCTGGTCACGCCGAGCGCGCGGATCGTGCCCGCGCGCACCGCCGCACCCGTCACCGTCACGCTGTCCACCATCAGGTCGATGCGCCGGCTCATCAAATCCGTCAGCGGCTGCGTGCCGCCGCGATAGGGCACATGCGTCAACTGGATGCCGGTCAACTGCGCCAGCAATTCGCCCGTCAGATGCTGCGTCGACCCCACGCCGACGGAGCTGAAGGTGATGGTCCCCGGCGCCGCCTTCGCCCGCGCGATCAGCGTCGGCATGTCCGTGATCGGGCTGTCCGCCGCCGTCGCCACCACGAAGGGGAACACGCTGACAGTCGATATGAAGGCGAAGTCCCGCACCGGATCGAAGCGGAGGCTCCGATAGATGGCCGCCGAGGCCGCATGCCCGCCCGTCAGCAGCACGAGCGTATGCCCATCCGGCCGCGCCCGCGCCACATATTCGCTGGCGATGTTGCCGCCCGCCCCAGTGCGCCCTTCCACCACCACGGGCCGCCCGAGCGCCACCGTCAGCGGCGCCGCGATGACGCGCGCGATGGTGTCCGCATTGCCCCCCGCCGCGAAGCCCTGCACGAGCTGGATCGGCCGTTCCGGCCAGCCCTGCGCGAAGGCGGTCCCGACGCTGAGGGGCACGGCCAGCATGGCCGCCAGAAGCCGCGTGGATCCCATGGTGTTTCCCTCCCTCATTCTTCTCGTCACCGCGGCGCCACGAATTTGCGTTCGATCCGGTCCCAGCACGCGGGATAGCCGGTATCCATCAGCTGCAATTGCGATGCGTAGCCGGTCGGGCTCAGCGGATATCGCGTCTCGAACATGAAGGCCATGGTGCCTGTCAGCTTCTCCGGCTCCAGCTTGCGGGACGATGCGCGCTCGAAGGCATCGGCATCCGGCCCATGCGCCACCAGCGCGTCATGCAGGCTCATGCCGCCGGGCCTGAATCCCTCCGGCTTCGCGTCATACTGACCGTAGATCAGCCCCATGAATTCGCTCATGACATTCGTATGGTACCACGGCGGCCGGAAGCTGTTTTCCATCACCAGCCAGCGCTCGGGGAAGATCACGAAATCCACATTGGCCGTGCCCGGCGTGTCGGAGGATGCCGACAGCACCGTGTAGATCGAGGGATCGGGATGGTCGAAAAGCACCGACCCCACCGGGGAGAATCGTCGCAGATCGTATTTGCAGGGCGCGTAGTTGCCATGCCACGCCACCACATCCAGCGGCGACTGTGCGATCTCCGTCTCGAACAGCCGGCCGAGCGATTTCACCACGAAGGTGCAGGGCGTTTCCTTGTCCTCATAACCCGCGACCGGGGTCAGGAAATCGCGTGGATTGGCGAGGCAATTCGCCCCGATCGGCCCGCGTTCCGGCAGCGTCATCGCCTGGCCGTAATTCTCGCAGACATAGCCCCGCGCCGAGCCATCCGGCAGGTCCACCTTGAACTTCATGCCGCGCGGCACGATCACCACCTCCCCCGGCGCAGCGACCAGCAGCCCGCATTCCGTGAAGACCGCGATGCGGTTGAGTTGCGGCACCAGCAGCATCTCGCCATCCGCATTGGCGAAGTAGCGGTCGCGCATGTCCCGGTTCGCGACGAAGACATGGCTCGCGATGCCGAGGCCGAGATGCGCGTCACCGCCGGTCGCGATGGTGCGCAGACCCGCCAGGAAATCCGTCGGCTCCTCCGGGATGGCGATGGGATGCCAGCGCATCTGCGCGATGGGCAGGGTGGTTTCATCCCGGCAGGGCGCGGTGCGGATCAACCCGGCATCCACCTGCCGGAAGCCCCGCCCATGCTGCACGGAAGGCCGGATGCGATAGAACCAGGTGCGCTTGTTGGACCGCCGGGGCGCCGTGAAGGCGGTACCCGAAAGCTGTTCGGCATAAAGTCCGAGCGGCGCCCGCTGCGGCGAATTCCTCCCGATCGGCAGCGCGCCGCGCACCGCCTCCGTCGCGAAGGAATTCTCGAACCCCGTCATGTAGCCGATCGTGCCGTCGCGCGGCGACAGGATAGCCTCGCTGAAACCGGCGTGTTCCTGACTGTCCATGGCGCAACCCTCCCCTGGCGGATATCGCTGTTGGGCGGCATGCTGCACGCCGGTGAGCGCGGGAGGAAGAGGGATGATCGAGGGGATAGCCGAACTGCCGGGCATCCGGCTCGCCTACAGCGACACCGGCGGGGATGGTGCGGTAGTGGTGCTGCTGCACCCCAATACCGGCAGCCTGGCGGTGTGGGCGTATCAGCGCCCCGCGCTGATGGCTGCCGGCTTTCGCGTCATCGCCTATTCCCGGCGCGGCCATCTCGGCTCCGACCCGGGGCCGGAGGAGGCGCCAGGCACCGGCAGCGGGGATCTGCTGGCCTTGCTCGATCATCTCGGCCTTGACCGCGTGCATCTCATGGGCACGGCGGCGGGCGCCATCGTGGCGCTGGATTTCGCGCTATCCTATGCGTCACGGACGCTGAGCGCGACGCTCGCCTGTACCATCCTCGGCATCACCGATCCCGACTACATCGCGCTCGGCCAACGCCTGCGCCCAGCGGGCTTCGCCGCCATGCCGCCCGAATTCCGCGAACTTGGCCCTTCCTACCGCGCGGAAAATCCGGCTGGCGTGGAGGCATGGCGCGCGCTCGAGCACCGCGCCATCCCGGGCCGCCAGTCCCGCCAGGGCACCACCACGCGCCTCACCTACGCGGCCCTCCGTGGCCTCTCCGTGCCGTGCCTGCTGGTGACAGGCGATGCCGATCTCTGGGCGCCACCTGCCGTCCAGCGGCTGTTCCAGCGCCACCTCCCGCATGCCGAGGCAGTGGTCATCGCCGAGGCTGGCCATTCCGCCTATTGGGAACAACCCGAGGCCTTCAACGCCGCTCTGCTCGACTTCCTCACGCGATTCGGCGCACCCCACGAAGGACGGTCCCATGGCGAGTAACGAAAAGCCGGTCCTGTTGCTGACCGGCGCCAGCCGCGGCATCGGCCATGCCACAGTGAAGCTCTTCCAGGAACATGGCTGGCGCATCCTCACCGTCTCCCGCCAGCCCTTCGACGAAGCCTGCGCCTGGCCGGATGCGCGGTGGAGCCACATCACCGCCGATCTCTCGGACCTGAACGGGATCGATGCCCTCGCGGCGACGGTGCGCGAGCGCCTGCCAAGCGGCAAGCTGCACGCGCTGGTCAACAATGCCGGCATCTCCCCCAAGGGTCCCGGCAGTTCACGGCTCGGCGTGATCGGCAGCGACGCGCTGGTTTGGACGCAGGTGTTGAACGTCAACCTCGTCTCCATCGCCCTGCTGGTGCGCGCCCTGCTGCCGGAGTTGGAAGCGGCGCAGGGCTCCATCGTCAATGTCACCTCCATCGTCGGGTCCCGCGTGCATCCCTTCGCCGGCGTCGCCTACGCCGCCTCCAAGGCCGGCCTCGCGACGCTGACGCGGGAGATGGCCGGGGAACTCGGCCCGCGCGGCATCCGGGCCAACGCCATCGCGCCGGGGGAAATCGAGACCTCCATCCTGTCTCCCGGCACGGATGCGATCGTTGCGCGGGATGTGCCGCTCCGCCGCCTCGGCAAGCCGCGCGAAGTGGCGGAGACGATCCGCTTCCTCTGCTCGCCCGCCTCCGCCTACATCAACGGGACGGAAATCCACATCAATGGCGGTCAGCATGTCTGAGGTGAAAGCCCTGTCCCGCGAACTCACCCTCGAGGACATCGAGGCACTGGCCGTCGGCGCCTGGGTACTCGGCACCGGTGGCGGCGGCTCGCCCTATCTCGGCCTGCTGAACATGCGGCAGCTTTACGCGGAGGGCCATCGCGTCACGCTGCTGGATCCGGACGCGCTGGCGGATGATGACCTGGTCGCGGTCGTCTCCAACATGGGCGCGCCGCTGGTCGGCCTCGAACGCCTGACGGATTGCGCGAACATCGCCCGCGCCGTCACGCTGATGGAAGAATACCTCGGCAAGACGTTCCGCGGGATCATGAGCGTGGAGATCGGTGGCAACAACGCGATCCAGCCACTGATGGCGGCGGCCCTGACGGGCAAGCCGGTGATCGACGCAGATGCGATGGGCCGGGCCTATCCGGAAGCGCAGATGACCAGTTTCGCGGTCGGTGACCTTCAGCCCTGGCCGCTCACGCTCGTCGATCCCCGTGGCGTGGAGGGCATCGTCGCCCGCGTGCCGACCTGGAAATGGATGGAGCGCCTGTCGCGCAAGATGTGTGTCGAGACCGGATCCATCGCCGCCACCTGCAAGGCGCCGCGCACGGGGGCGGAGGTGAAGCGCTGGGGTATCCTGCGCACGACGACGCAGGCCATCGCCC
This sequence comes from Acetobacteraceae bacterium, assembly GCA_947478535.1. Next base: position 2,395 of record CANJXD010000035.1, on the reverse strand, counting down.
TCGGCCGCGCCATCCGCCTCGCCCAGCGCGAACACCGCGACCCCATCCAGGCGATCCTGGATGCGGAGGATGGCCGCCTGCTGTTCCGCGGCAAGATCGCCGATGTCGCCCGCCGCACCACGGAAGGCTTCCTGCGCGGCACCGCGCGCGTCGAGGGGCTGGAGGATTGGCGCGGCAGCATGATGGAAATCGGCTTCCAGAACGAATGGGCGATCGCCTGGGTGGATGGCAAGCCGCGCGTGATGACACCGGACCTGATCTGCGTGCTCGATAGCGTGAGCGGCGAGGCCATCGGGTCCGAGACGCTGCGCTACGGCCAGCGCGTGACGGTGATCGCGTTGCGGGCACCCCCTGTCTTCCTCTCGCCACGCGGCCTCGATTTCGTGGGCCCCCGCGCCTTCGGCTACGATCTCGACTTTGTCTCCGTTTTCGAGGAGCAGGCGGCATGAGGCGGCGAATCGGGATCGATGTCGGCGGCACCAACACGGATGCCGTGCTGCTGGAAGGCGACCGCGTCCTTCATGCCATCAAGACGCCGACAACGGCCGATGTGATGATGGGCGTGCGCCTCGCCCTCGCTGGCGTCGCACCCTTCGTCGGCCCGGAAGGCGTGCAGGCCGTGATGATCGGCACGACACACTTCGTGAACGCCGTGGTGCAGCGGCGGGACCTGGCACCTGTGGGCGCGCTGCGCATCGGCCTGCCCGCCGCGCGATCCCTGCCCCCATTTTGCGACTGGCCAGCCGATCTCGCGGCGCTGGCGCGCGGCCAGGTGCACATGGTGGAAGGCGGGCATGATTATGACGGCCGGCCCATCATGCCGCTCGATGAACGCGCGGTGGCGGTCGCCGCGCGCGCCATGCGCGATGCCGGCATCGCCTGCGTCGCCATCGCCGCCGTCTTCTCGCCGCTCGATCCCTCCATGGAATCCCGCGCCGCCGAGATCGTACGGCAGGAAATGCCGGAGGCCTCGATCACTCTCTCGCGCGACCTCGGCCGCATCGGGTTGCTGGAGCGGGAGAATGTCGCGCTGATGAACGCGGCGCTGACGCCGCTGGCCCGCAAGACCGTCTCCGCCTTTGCGGAAGCGCTGCGCCAGGCCGGCATCACAGCGCCGCTGTTCATCACGCAGAATGACGGCACTGTGATCCGCGCCGAACTCGCCGCGCGTTTTCCGGTGCTGTCCTTCGCATCAGGCCCCACCAATTCGATGCGCGGTGCCGCCTTCCTCACCGGGGTGAAGGATGCGCTGGTCGTCGATGTCGGCGGCACCACCAGCGATGTCGGTGCGCTGAAGGCGGGCTTCCCGCGCGAGGCCAATGCCGTTGTGCTGGTCGGTGGCGTGCGCACGCTGTTCCGGATGCCGGATCTGCATTCCTTTGGCCTCGGTGGTGGCTCGCTGGTGCGGCGCGGTGCCGATGGAAGCCTGACCATCGGCCCGGACAGCGTCGGCTTCCGCCTGCCCGAACGCGCCCGCATCTTCGGCGGGCCGGACCTGACGACCAGCGACGTCGCCGTCGCCGCCGGGATGCTCTCGCTCGGCGATGCGTCCCGCGTCGCCGATCTCGACCCTGGCATGGCACGGGCCGTGCTCGCCGTCGCCGCGCGGATGCTGGAGGACTCGGTGGACCAGATGAAGACAGAGGCCGCGCCGATGCCCCTGCTTGCCGTGGGCGGCGGCGCCTTCCTCGTGCCGGATCGCCTGGCCGGCATTTCCGAAGTGCTGCGCCCCGCCCACGCCGCCGTCGCCAACGCCGTCGGCGCTGCCATCGCGCAGGTCAGCGGTGAGGCCGACCAGGTCTTCCAGGGCCTGTCGCGCACCGAGGCTATGGCGGAAGCCGAGCGCATCGCGCGCGACCGCGCCATCGATTCCGGTGCCGACCGGGCGACGCTGGCGCTGGTGGATATCGAGGACCTGCCGCTCGCCTATCTGCCCGGCGGCGCGTTGCGCGTGCGGGCGCGGGTGGTGGGGGAAATCGCCGCGTAGATCACGGCCGCGCGAATCGCTCGCCCTGGCGCATCATCGCCGCGTGGTGCTCCATGGTGTGCAGCAGCGTGTGGTAGGGCTGCTCGGTCAGCCGCACGCTGCCGCGGAAGGGCTGGTCCACGATGAAGACGAATGCGATCAGCGCGCCACATCCCGCCGCCTGCACCGCCAGCATTACGACGGTGTGCTTCTTCGCGGGATAGAGCGCCCCCGTCGCCGCGAGCAACATGAACAGCACGGTGATCAACAGCCAGAATTCCCCCGGCAGCCCCATCCGCGCGGCATGCAGCCGACGGTCCCGTGACTGTTCAATGTCTCCGACCTCCTGCAACAGGTCCGCCGCGATCACATCCGGCGCGGTCGCCGCCGCCCTGTAGGCGGCGGCTTCCAGGACTTCCGCCAGATGCT
>CANJXD010000034.1 GCA_947478535.1 Acetobacteraceae bacterium | reverse complement strand
GACCTGCCACGGATGGCCCATCAGATCCGCATCAGCGAATTTCGGGCCGGCGCGCTCGGCGCGGTCATCGTACAGCGCCTCGGGGATCGCGGCGTACATGCGTTCCGACAGCGCATCGCAGGCGGCGTCACCCTGCTTCAGGTTGATGATGGCGGCGCGGAAGGGCGCGATGGAATCGGGCCACTTGATGCCGGCCTCATCGTGGTTCGCCTCGATCGCGGCGCCCACCAGGCGAGAGACGCCGATGCCGTAGCTGCCCATTTCCGGCACCACGGTCTTGCCATCCGGACCCTGGACGGAAAGCCCCATCGGTGCCGAATACTTGGTGCCGAAATAGAAGATATGGCCGACCTCGATGCCGCGGGCGGAAACACGCTTGGCTTCCGGCACCTGTTCCCAGGCGGCGGGGTCGTGCATCTCGTCGGTCGCGGCGTAATGGCTGGTCCAGGCATCGACGGCCGGGGTCAGGTCCGCGGTGTAGTCGGGCGCCGTGCCCAGCGCGTCCATGTCCAGCAGATCCTGGCTGACGAAGACCTGGCTCTCGCCCGTCTCCGCCAGGATGATGAATTCATGGGAGAGGTTGCCGCCGATCGGCCCGGTATCCGCGCGCATCGGCACCGCCTTCAGCCCCATCCGGGCGAAGGTGCGGAGATACGCCAGAAACATCTGGCGATAGCTGTGCTGCGCGCCTTCCTTCGTCACGTCGAAGGAATAGGCATCCTTCATCAGGAATTCGCGGCCGCGCATCACGCCGAAGCGGGGGCGCACCTCGTCCCGGAACTTCCACTGGATGTGGTAGAGGTTGCGCGGCAGGTCGCGATAGCTTTTCGCGTAGCCGCGGAAGATGTCGGTGACCATTTCCTCATTGGTCGGGCCGAACAGCATTTCCCGGTCATGCCGGTCCTTCAGGCGCAGCATTTCCGGCCCATAGGCGTCATAGCGGCCGGACTGGCGCCAGAGATCGGCGGACTGGATCGTCGGCATCAGGATTTCCTGCGCGCCGGCACGGTCCTGCTCCTCCCGCACGATCTGCTCGATCTTCTGCAGCACGCGCCAGCCGAGTGGCAGCCAGGCATAGATGCCGGCGGAGGTCTGCCGCACGAGGCCCGCGCGCAGCATGAGCCGGTGCGAGGCGATGGTCGCCTCGGCCGGGGTTTCCTTGAGGGTGGGCAGGAAGGCGCGGGAGAGGCGCAAGAGCGGCTCCTCAGGGGGTTATTGCAGGGGCCGGACCCTAGCCCGCGCGGGCCTCGGGGGAAACAGCGCCCCAGCGTTTCCGCACCAGGTCTGTCCATTTGGGAAGGCTGCGTGCTGCACCGCAGCAACAAAAATTCGCGTAGAGCCGGGGCTGCCGCAAGGAAAGAGCGAAAAAAGCCAGACCGCATTAAGAAACCCCTTTTCAAGGGGAGCCCCTGCGGATACAAAAAAAGGGGCCGCACCCAAGGGATGCGGCCCGAGTTTAGGGAGGAAACGCCAGTCACACGGCAGAGAGAGGATCAACCTCTCTCTGGAACCGAGAGTGGCCCCGGTACCGAAGGTGGCACAATACAAAACGCCACCCCATGAAGCCAAAAAACAGGCTTCAAAAACCAGACTGCGCTTTTTTAGGGCGGCACCCGCGGGGAGGCGGGTTTGCCGCCTTTATTTTGTGCATTCAGTCCCGAGGGCGCGGGGAAATCCCGGGGACGGGGGAAGAATTCTGCGGGCCGTCATAGGCCCACCAGCCGTCGCGGAAATCGACCCAGCCGGCTTCCATCACCCCATAGACGATCAGCCAGAAAACCACCGCGAGCAGCGTCGTCCCCAGCGCCTTCAGCGCGATCTGTGGCTTGGCGGGCGTGCCGCGCCAGCCGCCGGTTTCCGGGTCCGCCTGTTCGATCGGGCGCGCGCCGATCGGCAGGACGCAGAACAGCGCCAGCCACCAGACCAGCACATAGGTCACGATACCGGTGAACCAGTCCACGACGACAACCCTCGGATTCTGAAGAAGACACCGCGCGGCGAGGCCCCTGCCCCGCCGCGCGCCCGTCACACGCGCAGCAGATGCACCTCGACTGTCGGGCGCTTGCGCAGCCGGCGGCTGATGGCCTTGCGGACGGCCGTGCGGGCGGCTTCACGCAGCAGCCCATCCTCCCGCTTCGCAGCACTCGGCAGTTCCAGCACGGCGTGGGACAGGTCGGCGGCGATCTGGGCCGGCTCCTCCCCGAATCCGTCGAACAGGCCGGGGGCGGATATCTGCGGGACGCCGAGAACCCGGCCATTCCCATCGACCGCCAAGCTTGCCACGACGACGCCGTTCATCAACATCTTCTTGCGCGCCGCCAGCACATCGCCGTCCAGCGGCAGCAGCCGGTCCCCGTCGATGGCGAGGCGGCCGACCGGCACGCTTTCCGTCACTTCGGGGTTGCCGGGGGCGAGCCGCAGGACATCGCCATCCTCGATGACATGGGCGATGGCGCCCAGGGTTTCCGCGAGGTTCGCGTGTTCGTTCATGTGGCGCCATTCGCCATGGACGGGCACGCAATATTTCGGCTTCACGAGCTGATACAGGCGCTTCAGCTCATCCCGCGCGGGGTGGCCGGAGACATGGACCATGTGGTCATCCGCCGTCATCACCTCGACGCCAGCGCGGCTGAGCTCGTCCTGCACGTGCAGGATCGCGCGTTCATTGCCCGGGATCATGCGGGAGGAGAAGATCACAGTATCCCCTTCGCCGAGCGAGATATGCGGGTGGGTATCGGCCGCGATCTTCGACATGGCGCTGCGCGGTTCGCCCTGGCTGCCGGTGCAGATCACGACGAGCTTGCTGTCCGGCACATCCCCGGCCTCACCTTCCGAAAGGAAGGGCGGCGAATCCGAGAGATAGCCGCATTCGCGGGCCGAAGCCTCGGCGTTGCGAAGGCTGCGGCCGAACAGTGCCACATCGCGCCCCGCGGCGCGGGCGGCCTTGGCCACGGATTCGACCCGCGCCAGGTTGGTCGCGAAGCAGGTGACGGCGACGCGGCCGGTCAGCTTCTTGATCAGCGCCGTCAGATTGCGCCGCACATCGGCCTCGCTGCCGGAATGGCCTTCGACCAGCGCATTCGTGCTGTCGCAGACCATCGCGAGCACACCTTCGGCACCGAGGCGGGCGAAGGCTTCCTCATCCGTCGGCGGGCCGATCAGCGGGTTCGGGTCGAGCTTCCAATCCCCGGTATGCAGGACGGTGCCGTGCGGCGTGCGGAGCACCAGCGCCTGGGATTCCGGCACGGAATGCGCGACTCGGATGAATTCGAGGTCAAAGGGCGCCAGCATCCAGCGACCACCGGGTTGGTGGACCACCACCTCCACCTGCCCGTTCAGCCCGGCCTCCCCCAGCTTGCGCCGAAGGACGGAGGCAACGAAGGGGGTGCAATGGATCGGGCAGCGCAGCATCCGCCACAGATGCGCGACGGCGCCGACATGATCCTCATGCGCATGGGTAATCACCAGCGCCACGAGCTTGTCGCGGCGTTCGGAGAGCCAGACAGGGTCCGGCACCATCACCTCGACCTCCGGATGTTCCGGTCCGCCGAAGCCTAAGCCACAATCCACCGCCAGCAGGGCCCCATCACAGCGGTAGACATTGAGGTTGAGTCCGATCTCCCCCGTCCCGCCGAGCGGGATGAAGGCCAGGTCTCCAGTCATTATTCTTTTCCAGTTCGCAGTCGTTTACGTCGTCTCGGGGCGCAGCGCCCGACCTACGCCGAGGGAGCCTGTTCAGGCCCGCTCCTCAGGGGTCATCGCGCCGCGCGGTTCGCGTGAAGATGGGGGCGGGGTTGCGCAACGCCAACAGGCGCAGCCCGTCCAAGGTGGTATCCTGGTCCGTCGTTTCGATCACGGTGGTGCCTTCGGCGAATAACGGGGCCAATCCGCCCGTCGCGATCACCTTCAGCGCCCCGCCCGCTTGTTCATCCTGTTCGACCCTGATCCGGGCAACGATGCCCTCGATCAAGCCGACATACCCCCAATAGATGCCGGATTGCATTGCCGCCACCGTATTCCGTCCAACCACCATCTGCGGCCGGCCGATCCCGATGCGCGGCAGGCGCGCGGCAGCCCGGTGCAGAGCCTCGATGGAGAGGTTGATACCGGGCGCGATCACACCTCCGAGATAGGCTCCATCCTTCGCGACCACGTCGAAGGTGGTGGCGGTGCCGAAATCGATGACGATCAGCGGGCCGGCATAGCGGTGATGCGCGGCCAGCGCGTTCAGCAGACGGTCGGCGCCGACTTCATGCGGGGCGTCCACACGGATGTCGAAGCCCCAATCCAGATGCGCGCGGGCGATCAGCGGTTCGCAATCGAACCATTCCCGCGTCAGCCGCCGGAGGTTGTAGAGCGCGGCCGGGACGACGGTGCCGATGACGCAGCGATGGATGTCGCTGGGCTTCAGCCCCACATGGTGCAGAAGCGTCAGCAGCCAGACCGCGTATTCGTCGCTGGTCCGTTCCGCATCCGTGCGGATGCGCCATCGGCCTCGCCATTCGGTGCCGTCATGCACCGCGAAGACCACATTGGTATTGCCCGCGTCCACTGCCAGCAGCATGGGTCTAACGTCTCACTCCCCGCCGATTTCACCGCTTGCCAGGGCGCTGACCCGGCCGGCTTCGGACAGCAGCAGCGTGCCGTCCTCCCCCAGCCCGGCATAGGCGCCCGAGCGGCCGTCCCGCATTGTCAGCACCTGGCCGAGTTTGGGCCCGCGCTCCATCCAGGCCCGCCGCACGGCGACGAAGCCCTGCCAGGCCATGATGCCGCGCCAATGCTCGATCGCCCGCAGCAGCGCCGCCCCCACCACTTCCGGCGCCGGCGCGGCCGGGCCGAGGCAGGCGGTGGCGCGGCCCGGCACGACAGGCGCCGCGGCGAGGTTGGCGCCGACGCCGAAGATGAGCCATTCGATCCGTCCGGCGGGATCGGCCGAACTTTCACTGAGGATGCCGGCAAGCTTCGCGCCATCCAGCAGCAGGTCGTTCGGCCATTTCACCGCGAGTGCCGCACCGGGCGGCACATGCGGCGCCAGCGCATCATGCAGCGCGACGGCGGCGAGCAGCGCCCATTGCCCAGCCTCCCGCGCCGGCCCATCCGGGCGGAGCAGGAGGGAGATGAACAGATTGCCCGCGGGGCTGTCCCATGGCCTGCCATCCCGGCCCCGTCCGGCGGTCTGCCGGCGCGCGAGGATCGCGATCCGCTCCGGCTCCCCGGCCGCGGCGAGGCGCAGCAAGGGGTCGGAGGTGGAGGGCAGGCTTTCATGCACCCGCATCCGCCATCCGGCCGGCGGCGCGGCCGAGGCGGACATCGGCGTGCTCACCCCGCCAGCGCGGCGACGGCGGCCTGCGCGGCGGCGATGATCGGGGCGGGGAACAGGAAGAACAGCAGGGTCAGCAGGCCCGTGCCTGCCATCACCACCGTCACGCCCGCCGGGCGGGCATCCATGGGTGCCGCTGCCGCGTCGAAATACATCACCTTGACGATCCGCAGGTAGTAGTACGAGCCGACGACCGAGGTGAAGACGCCGACAATGGCGAGGAACCAGAAGCCTTCCTGCACCGCGGCGAGGAAGACGTAGAGCTTGCCGAAGAAGCCCGCCATCGGCGGCACCCCGGCCATGGAGAACATGAAGATCGCCATCCACAGCGCCATGGCCGGGTCCGTCCGGCCGAGGCCGGCAAGGTCTTCCACCTGTTCGAGGGACTTGCCGTTGCGCCGCATCGCCACCAGCACCGCGAAGGTGCCGAGGTTCATCACCAGGTAGATGGCCATGTAGACCAGCACACCCCGGAAGCCGACATCATTGGCGACGGTCAGGCCCATCAGCGCGTAGCCGACATGGCCGATCGAGGAATAGGCCATCAGCCGCTTGATGTTCTTCTGCGTCAGCGCCGCGAAGGCACCGAGCAGCATGGAGCCGAGCGAGGCGACGTAGATCACCTGCTGCCACTGCCCCGCCATGTCCCCGAATGGCCCGGCCAACACGCGCATCAGCAGCGCGATGGCCGCGATCTTCGGCGCGGTGGCGAAGAAGGCCGTCACCGGCGTCGGCGCGCCTTCATAGACATCGGGCGTCCACATGTGGAACGGCACGGCCGAGATCTTGAAGCACAGGCCGGCGAGGACGAAGACGAGACCAACGACGAGGCCCAGCCCCGCATGCCCACCCGACAGCGCATCCGCAAGCCGGTCGAAATTCGTCGTCCCCGCGAAGCCATAGACGAGCGAGGAGCCATAGAGCAGCAGGCCAGAGGCCAGCGCGCCGAGTACGAAGTACTTCAGCCCAGCTTCCGCGCTGCGGGGATTGTCCCGATCAAAGGCCGCGATGACGTAGAGCGAGAGCGACAGCAGTTCGAGCCCGATGTAGAGCGACATCAGGTCATTGGCCGAGACCATGACCAGCATGCCCATCGTCGCCATCAGCATCAGCACGGCATATTCGAAGCGGTCGAGCCCGGCCTTCTCGTTGAAGTCCAGCGCCAGCACAAGCGCGAGGGCGGCACCCAGCAGGATCAGCACCTTGGCGAAGCGGGAGAAGCCGTCCGAGACATACTGCCCGGCGAAGGCCGTGCCTTCCCCCTGCCCCAGCACCAGCGCCGCCGTCAGCACGAGCGCGCCGATCACCGCCATGGCGACGGGGAAGAAGGCGTCCTTCTTCGGGATGACGCCACCCAGCAGGATCAGCAGGCCGGAGAGGCCGAGGACGATCTCCGGCAGCGCGAGGGTCCAGTTCATGGGGCTCACATCCCGGCCAGGCGGGCGGCACCGAGCGCGGCTTCATGCCGCGCCACCAGTGCCGTCACGCTCGCCTCGAAGAAGTTGAGGAAGGAGGAGGGATAGACCCCCATCCACAGCGTCAGCAGGATCAGCGGGGCGAAGACCGCATATTCGCGGGGGCTGAGGTCCAGCAGCGCCTTGAGGTCATCGCGCGTGATCTTCCCGAAGGCGACGCGGCGATACAGGTACAACGCATAGGCCGCACCGAGGATCATCCCCATGCAGGCGCCGAGCGCCACCCAGGGGTTCACCTTGAAGGCGCCGACGATCACCAGCAACTCACCCGGGAAGCCCGCCAGGCCCGGCAGCGCGACGGAGGCCATGGTGAAGACCATGAACACCAGCGCATAGCCCGGCATCACCTTCGCCACGCCGCCATAGCGCGCGATCTCCCGCGAATGGACGCGGTCATACAACACGCCGACGCAGAGGAAGAGCGCGCCGGAGACGACGCCGTGGCTCAGCATGGTGAACAGCGCGCCCGAGAGACCCTGCACCGTGACGGTGAAGATGCCGAGCGTGACGATGCCCATATGCGCCACGGAGGAATAGGCGATGAGCTTCTTCATATCCTCCTGCGCCAGGGCCACCAGGCTGGTGTAGATCACGGCGATGATCGACAGCGCGAAGATCAGCGGCGCGAAATCCGCCGTCGCCTGCGGCAGCAGCGGCAGGGAAAAGCGCAGGAAGCCATAGGCCCCCATCTTCAGCAGTACGCCCGCCAGGATGACCGAACCGGCCGTCGGCGCTTCCACATGCGCGTCCGGTAGCCAGGTATGCACCGGCCACATCGGCACCTTCACGGCGAAGGAGGCGAAGAAGGCGAGGAACAGCCAGAACTGCATGCGCGGCGAGAAGGCCTGCTCCATCAGCACCGGGATATCCGTGGTGCCGGTCTGGTACCACACCGCGAGGATGGCCAGCAGCATCAGCACCGAGCCGGCCAGGGTGTAGAGGAAGAACTTGAAAGCCGCATACACCCGCCGCCCGCCACCCCAGATGCCGATGATGAGGAACATCGGGATCAGCACGGCTTCGAAGAAGATGTAGAACAGCACGAAGTCCAGCGCGCAGAACATGCCGATCATCATGCTTTCCAGCACGAGGAAGGCGACCATGTATTCCCGCACCCGGGTCTGCACACTCTCCCACGACGCGAGTACGCAGAGCGGCGTCAGCAGGGTGGAGAGCAGGATGAACAGGACGGAAATACCGTCCACGCCCATGTGATAGCCGACGCCGAATTCCGGCAGCCAGGATGCGGTTTCGACGAACTGGAACTCGGCAGAGGCCGTGTCGAACCGCGCCCAGAGCACGAGCGACAGCGCGAGGGTGATGACGCTGGTCCAGAGCGCGGTCCAGCGCGCATTGCGCGCCACCACCTCGTCCTCGCCACGCACGGTCAGGATCACCAGCGCGCCGGCAAGCGGCAGGAAGGTGACCAGGCTGAGGATAGGAAATCCGGCGGCGTTCATCGGGGCATCCCGAGCAGGAGGAGGGATACGAAGAGGACGAGACCGATGATCATCGTGAAGGCGTAGTTGGCGACGCGCCCAGTCTGCAACCGCGCCGCCCCGCGCGCCGTATCGACGACGAGGGCGGCGGCGCCGTTCGGCATGCCGTCGATGAGGCGCATGTCACCGGTCTTCCAGAATGCCCGCGCGAGGGCGAGGGTAGGCTTCACGAAGATCGCGTCATACAGCTCGTCGAAATACCACTTGTTGAGCAGGAAGCGGTACAGCCCGCCGAAGCTCGCGGCGAGCTTCGCCGGGACGCCGGGCGCGACCATGTAGAGGATATAGGCCAGCGCGATGCCCGACACGCCCGCCACCGTCGGCGCCAGTGGCACCCAGGCGGGCACCTCATGCGCGTGATGCAGAACGTGGTTGTCCGGGCCGTTGACGATGGACCCGTTCCAGAACGCCGCCTGACCTTCGCCTACGAACAGGTCGTAGAACACATAGCCGGTCAGCACCGCGCCGACCGACAGCAGCAGCAGCGGGATGAGCATTACCGCAGGGCTTTCATGCACGTGTTCCATCGTGTGATGGTCCGCGCGCGGCGCGCCGTGGAAAGTCAGGATCAGCAGGCGCCAGGAATAGAAGGCCGTCAGGAAGGCGGCGAACAGGCCCATGGCGAAGGCGTACATCCCCGGGCCGCTATGCGCGGCATAGGCGACTTCCAGCACCATGTCCTTCGAGTAGTAGCCGGCGAAGAAGGGCACGCCCGCCAGGGCAAGGCTGCCGATCCACATCACGGTGTAGGTGACGGGGATCTTCTTCCAGATGCCGCCCATCTTCCGGATATCCTGCTCATCGGACATCGCGTGGATGACGGACCCGGCGCTGAGGAACAGCAGCGCCTTGAAGAAGGCGTGGGTGAACAGATGGAAAATCGCCGCCTGATACACGCCGACGCCGACCGCGAAGAACATGTACCCCAGCTGCGAGCAGGTGGAGTAGGCGATGATGCGCTTGATGTCGTTCTGGACGCAGCCGATCGTCGCCGCGAAGATGGCGGTGGAGGCGCCCACGATGGTGACGATGGCGAGTGCCGTCGGCGCGTATTCCATCACCGGCGACATGCGCGCCATCAGGAACACGCCCGCCGTCACCATCGTCGCCGCATGGATCAGGGCGGACACCGGCGTCGGCCCTTCCATCGCATCCGGCAGCCAGGTGTGCAGGCCGAGCTGCGCGGATTTGCCGCAGGCGCCGAGGAACAGCAGCACCCCGATCACTTCGAGCGACGGCATGCCGAGGAAGCGCTGCGCCTGTGCCTGTTCGACGCCGGCGAAGATCGCGTCGAATTCGACGGACTGGAAGGTCCAGAAGGTCAGCGCCAGGCCAAGCATGAAGAACAGGTCGCCGACGCGGTTGACGATGAAGGCCTTCATCGCCGCGCGGTTGGCGCTTTCCTTCTCATACCAGTAGCCGATGAGCAGGTAGCTCGCGAGGCCGACGCCTTCCCAGCCGAAGAACAGCTGCACCAGATTATCCGCCGTCACCAGCATCAGCATCATGAAGGTGAAGAGAGACAGGTAGGAGAAGAAGCGCGGGATGGTCGCGTCGTGGGACATGTAGCCCACGGAATACAGGTGGATGAGGGTCGAGATGAAGGTGACCATCGCCACCATCACCACGCTCAGCGTGTCGTAGCGCAGGGCCCAGGACACCTCGAAGCCGCCGACATCGATGAAGGTGGCGAGTGGCGCCACGCCCGGCGCATGGCCGAGCGCCACCTGCGCGAAGGCCGCGATCCCGCAGGCTGCCGCCAGCGCCATGCAGACCACGGTCGCCCATTGTGCCGCCCGGTCGCCGATCCAGCGGCCGAAGAAGCCGGCGATGGTCGCGCCGAGCAGCGGGAAGAAGATCGCCCCGATGTACATCGGCTCAGCCCTTCAGGGTGGACACGTCTTCCACCTCGATCGTGCCGCGGTTGCGGAAGTAGGTGACCAGGATCGCCAGGCCGATCGCGGCCTCCGCGGCCGCGACGGTCAGGATCAGCATCGCGAAGACCTGGCCTGTGAGGTCATTGAGCTGCGCCGAGAAGGCGACCAGGTTCAGGTTGACCGAGAGCAGGATCAGCTCGACCGACATCAGGATGACGATGATGTTCTTCCGGTTCAGGAAGATGCCGAGGATGCCCAGCGTGAACAGGATGGCGCCCACCACCAGGTAATGGGCGAGACCGACGACGAGCATCAGTGGTGCCCCCCATGCCCGTGGCCATGTTCCAACGCAGGCTTCGGCGCCGGCGCATCGACCGGCGGCCGCTCGATCCCGATGGCGCCGAGGCCGGTGCGCGCCGGCACGTCCCGCAGGTTGACGCTGCCCGAGCGCGACACCTGCTTCGAGACATCCTGGCGCTTCGTGTTGGTCTTGCCGCGCAGCGTCAGCACGATGGCGCCGATCATCGCCACCAGCAGGATCAGGCCGGAAAGCTGGAACAGCCAGACATAGTCTGTGTAGAGGATGCGCCCGATCGCGCGGGTGTTGTCCACACCCTCCGGCGTCGGGTTCAGGCGAAGGCCGGTCGCGTCATCCGCGAAGGTCCAGGCGCCGAAGACGAAGACCAGTTCGGCGAACAGCGCCAGGCCCACCGCGCCACCGATCGGCGCGTAGCGCTGGAAGCCTTCGCGCAGCGCCGCGAAATCCACGTCCAGCATCATCACGACGAACAGGAACAGCACCGCGACAGCGCCGACATAGACGATGACCAGGATCATCGCCAGGAACTCCGCCCCCGCCAGCAGGAACAGCGCCGCGGCGTTGAAGAAGGCGAGGATGAGGAACAGCACGCTATGCACGGGGTTGCGGCTGGTCACGACCATCGCCGCGCTGCCGATCAGCACCGCGGCGAAGACGTAGAAGGCGGCTGCGGCGATCATCGGGACCTCCGCGTCGCTGCGGCGCCGGGGCGCCGCATGGTGGTGGCATTCATCATCTCATCCCCTTCGGCACCCTGGCGGGCACCGGGCCGGTGGAAGGCGCGGGGGTCGCCGCCCGGCCGGCGGCGAGCCCCTCTGTCGTGTCAGCGGTACGGCGCGTCGAGTTCGAGGCGCTTGGCCAGCATCGCTTCCCAGCGATCGCCGTTCGCAAGCAGCTTGTCCTTGTCGTAGAGCAGTTCCTCACGCGTCTCGGTCGCGAATTCGAGGTTCGGCCCCTCGACGATGGCATCCACCGGGCAGGCTTCCTCGCACATGCCGCAATAGATGCACTTCGTCATGTCGATGTCGTAGCGCGTGGTGCGGCGGCTGCCGTCCTCCCGCGGTTCGGCTTCGATGGTGATGGCCTGGGCGGGGCAGATCGCCTCGCACAGCTTGCAGGCGATGCAGCGTTCTTCGCCGTTGGGGTAACGGCGCAGCGCGTGTTCACCCTTGAAACGCGGGCTGATCGGCGCGCGCTCATACGGATAGTTCAGCGTCGCCTTCGGCTTGAAGAACTGGCCGAGCGTCAGCGCCATTCCCGAGACAAGCTCGGCGAGAAGGAAGCTGCGCGCCAGACGGTCGAGTGACATGGCCATGGTCCGGTCCCTTCCCTTACGCCGCGCCCGGCAGCCAGCCGAAGAGCTTGAGCGCGAACGCCGTCAGCACCAGCCACAGCAGGCTGAACGGCAGGAACACCTTCCAGCCGAGGCGCATCAATTGGTCGTAGCGATAGCGCGGGAAGGTCGCGCGCACCCAGACGAAGACGAACAACAGGAAGCAGATCTTGCCGATGAACCAGATGGGCCCGGGGATCCAGGTGAAGGGCTCGATCGCCATCGGCGGCAGCCAGCCACCCAGGAACAGGATGGTGACCAGCGCGCTCATCAGGATCATGTTCGCGTATTCGCCGAGGAAGAACAGCGCGAAGGACATCGAGCTGTATTCGACGAAGAAGCCCGCCACGAGCTCGGACTCGCCTTCCGGCAGGTCGAAGGGCGCGCGGTTCGTCTCCGCCAGCGCGGAGATGAACATGATGACGAACATCGGGAACAACGGGATCGCGAACCACACCGTGGACTGCGCGCGGACCACTTCCGTCAGGTTCAGGGAGCCCACGCAGAGCAGCACGGTGACGATGACGAAGCCCATCGAGACTTCGTAGCTGACCATCTGCGCGGCGGAGCGCAGCGCGCCGAGGAAGGCGTACTTCGAATTCGACGCCCAGCCCGCGATGATGACGCCATAGACGCCGAGCGAGCTGATGGCGAACAGATACAGCACGCCGACATTGATGTTGGCGATCGCCCAGCCGTCATTCACCGGGATCACGGCCCAGGCGAGCATGGCCAGCATGAAGGTGATCATCGGTGCCATGATGAACAGCGCCCGGCTTGCGCCGGCGGGGATGATCGTCTCCTTCATCAGCATCTTCAGCGCGTCGGCGAAGGGCTGCAGCAGGCCGAAGGGGCCCACCACGTTCGGGCCGCGGCGCATCTGCATCGCGCCGAGGATCTTGCGCTCCGCCCAGGTGAGGTAGGCGACACCGATCAGCAGCGGCACCAGCAGCGCCATCGCCTGGGCGACGGTCAGCGCGAGGTGGCCGATGGGGGTGGCGAGGAAGGCGTCCATCTCCGCTTACTCCGCGGCCAGTTGCGGCACGGCGCCGTAGGTGCGCGCGCATTCCGCCATGACGTCGGAAGCCCGCGCGATCACATCCGCTTGGTGGTAGCTGCTGATCGGCAGCGCGAAGGGTGCGTCCCCCATCGCCGCGGGATCGCCGCCGGGCCCGGTCGCATCGGTGCAGCCGGTGGCGACCATGCCGCCTTCCAGCGCCGGCACGGCGGCGGCCATCGCGGTGCGCAGCTGGGCGAGATCATCGAAGCCGACATCGATATCGAGCAACTGCGCGGCCGCGCGCAGGATGCGCCAATCCTCCCGCGCCTCGCCCGGCGCGTGGATCGCGCTGCGGCTGCGCTGGGCGCGGCCTTCGGTGTTGAGGTAGGTGCCGTCCTTCTCGGTATAGGCGGCGCCCGGCAGGATCACGTCGGCCCTCGCCGCGGCGCGGTCCCCGTGATGGCCCTGGTAGATGACGAAGGTCGAGGCCGGGATTGCCGCGGCCTCGATGCCATCGGCGCCGAGCAGCCACAGCGCATCGACGCCGCCCGAGAGCATCGCGCCGAGGTCCTTCCCGCCAGCGCCGGGCAGGAAGCCCATGGCGAGGGGAGCGACCTGGCCGCCGAACAGATGCAGCAGGTTGAAGCCGTGCCAGTCCGGGCGGAGCGCGTCCGCCGCCCCCGCCACGGCCCAGGCCGCCGCCAGCACCGCCGCGCCGTCAGCCCGCGCCAGCGCACCGCGGCCGAGCAGGATCATCGGCTTCTTCGCGGCCTTGAGCGTGGCCATGAAGGGGTGGCTGCCATCGAGCAGGGCGCGAAGGGCCTGCGGCCCCTCCCCCAGATGCTCGTGCCGGTAGGTCAGGTCCACGCCCGCCGGGCCGATGCGCCCCACGGGGAAGCGCCCGAGCGACCAGCGCTTGCGGATGCGCGCATTGATGACCGGCGATTCCGTGCGGGGATTGCTGCCGATGATCAGCAGCGCATCCGCCTCCTCGATACCGGCGATGGTCGTGTTGAAGCGGTAGAAATCGGGCCGCGAGGCGTCGATCGCCGCGCCATCCTGCCGGCAATCGAGATTGGCCGAACCGAGCCCGGACAGCAGCGCCTTGAGGGCGAAGGCGGCTTCCGCATCGACCAGGTCGCCCGCCACCGCGCCGATGCGGTCGGCTTTCATGCCCTTCAGCTTCGTCGCCACGGCGCCCAGCGCCTCCGGCCACGAAACCTGCTTCAGCTTGCCATCGACGCGCAGCCAGGGGCGGTCGAGCCGGCGGCGCTTCAGGCCGTCGAAGGAGAAGCGGCCACGATCGGCCATCCACTCCTCGTTCACGTCCTCATTCACCCGCGGCAGGATGCGCAGCACTTCCGGGCCGCGCGTGTCGATGCGGATGTTGGTGCCGGTCGCGTCCTGCACATCGATGCCATCCGTCTTCCGCAATTCCCAGGGGCGGGAGACGAAGGCGTAGGGGCGGGACGTCAGCGCGCCGACCGGGCAGATGTCGATCAGGTTGCCGCTGAGCTCACTGGTCAGCGCCTTCTCGACATAGGTGCCGATTTCCATGTTCTCGCCGCGATTGGTCCCGCCGAGTTCGGCGGTGCCGGCGATCTCGGCGGAGAAGCGGACGCAGCGCGTGCACTGGATGCAGCGGGTCATGATCGTCTTGATCAGCGGACCGATGTTCTTGTCCTTCACCGACCGCTTGGCTTCGCGGTAGCGGGACTGGTCCATGCCGTAGGAGACAGACTGATCCTGCAGGTCGCATTCGCCGCCCTGGTCGCAGATCGGGCAATCCAGCGGGTGGTTGATCAGCAGGAATTCCATCACGCCGCGGCGTGCATTCCGCACCAGGGCGCTGTCGGTCTTCACCACCATGCCGTCCATGACGGGATAGGCGCAGGAGGCCACCGGCTTCGGCGCCTTCTCCACTTCCACCAGGCACATCCGGCAATTGCCGGCGACACTCAGGCGTTCGTGGTAGCAGAAGCGCGGAATTTCCTTGCCCGCGGCCTCGCAGGCCTGGAGCACCGTAGCACCGTTGGGGACCTCGACCTCGATCCCGTCGACCGTGACCTTCGCCATCACGTCACCTTCCGGTAGGCGGCGATCAGCACATCGACGGACATGCCATTGATGGTCATGCCGGCGAAGCCCGATCCCGTGATCTCCACGCCGCTCATGTCGCAGGCGATGAACTTCGCGCCGCCGAGCGTCGTGCCCTCAAACACCGCGGCGCCGAGATTGCTGCCCTCGACGCGCACGCCCGTCATCATCGTGCCGCGGATCACGCTCGCCGGTGCGTTGCAGCCGGCGATAGTGATGGGGCCGGCCTTGCCGGAAATTTCGCTTGCCATCGCCTTCACTCCGCCGCCAACGGCATGGCGGGCTTCGCGTGCTTCGCCTTGTAGTCGGCGATCCGCGCTTCCATCACCGGGCGGTAGTGCCGGATCAGCCCCTGCACCGGCCAGACGCCGCCATCGGCCAGGGCACAGATCGTGTGCCCTTCGATGCGCCGCGTCACTTCCTCGAGCAGGTCGATCTCCTCGACCTCCGCGCGGCCTTCGACCATGCGTTCCATCATGCGGCTGACCCAGCCCATGCCTTCGCGGCAGGGCGTGCACTGGCCGCAGCTTTCGTGCTTGTAGAATTTCGAGAGGCGGGAGATGGCGCGGACGATGTCGGTGGACTTGTCCATCACGATCACACCCGCCGTGCCGAGGCCCGATTTGTGTTCGCGCAGCGCGTCGAAATCCATCAGCACGTCGTCGCAGATGTACTTCGGCAACAGCGGGGTGGAGGACCCGCCGGGGATGACGCACATCAGGTTGTCCCAGCCACCGCGGACGCCGCCGGCGTGGCGTTCGATGAGCTCCCGCAGCGGGATGCTCATCTCCTCCTCCACATTGCAGGGCTTGTTCACATGGCCCTGGATGCAGAAGATCTTCGTGCCGCTGTTCTTCGCCCGGCCGAACTGGGCGAACCAGCTGCCGCCACGGCGGAGGATGGTCGGCACCACGGCGATGGTCTCGACATTGTTCACGGTCGTCGGCGCACCATAGAGCCCGACGGCGGCGGGGAATGGCGGCTTCAGCCGCGGCATGCCCTTCTTGCCCTCGAGGCTTTCGATCAGCGCGGTTTCCTCGCCGCAGATATACGCCCCCGCCCCGCGATGGACGTACAGGTCGAAGGCCCAGCCGGACCCGCAGGCATCGCTGCCGAGCAGCCCCGCCGCATAGGCTTCCTCGATCGCGGCCTCGAGCACGCGGCTTTCGTTGTAGTATTCACCGCGGACATAGATGTAGCCGGCATGGGCGCCCATGGCGAAGCCGGCGATCACGCAGCCTTCGATCAGCGTATGCGGATCGTGGCGGATGATGTCGCGGTCCTTGCAGGTGCCGGGCTCGGACTCATCGGCATTGACGACGAGGTAGTGCGGCCGCTCGCTCGCCTGCTTCGGCATGAAGGACCACTTCATGCCGGTCGGGAATCCGGCGCCGCCACGACCACGCAGGCCGGAGGCCTTCATCTCGTCGATGATCCAGTCGCGGCCCTTTTCCAGGATGGCCTTGGTGCCATCCCAGTTGCCGCGCTTCTGGGCCGCCGGCAGTCGCCAATCCTGCACGCCGTACAGGTTGGTGAAGATGCGGTCCTTGTCGGAGAGTGCCATCGTTCAGGCCCCCGGCACATCGAGAAGGGTGAGAGGACCGCCTTCGGGTGCGCTGGTCTGCCGCCCGATGGTGGAACCCGGCGTCGGCCGCTCGCCGCGCCGGAACGCCTCGATCAGCGTGACGGTGCGGTCGTAGTCGAGGTCCTCGTAGTAATCGTCATCCACCTGCAGCACCGGCGCATTCACGCAGGCGCCGAGGCATTCGACCTCGGTCAGCGTGAACAGCCCATCCGCGCTGGTCTGGCCGACCTTCACATGCGCCGCGTCATGGCAGGCGCGCATCACGTCATCCGACCCGCGCAGCATGCAGGGCGTGGTGCCGCAGAGCTGGAGGTGGTGCTTGCCGATCGGCTTCATGTTGAACATGAAATAGAAGGTCGCGACTTCGTAGACGCGGATCGGCGCCACTTCGAGGCGCTCCGCGATCAGGTCCATGCCCAGCCGCGGCACCCAGGCGCTGCCGGTCAGGCGGCCCATCTGGCGCTGCACGACATAGAGCAGCGGAATGGTGGCGGACGCCTTCTTCGCCGCGGGATAGCGCGCGAGGATCTTGGTGATCTGCGCCTCGCTTTCGGCATCGAAGGCGAAGGAGGTGGGCTCGGACATGGAATTCCCAGGCGTGTTCATGGCGCTACAGCTTCTGCACGACGATGATGGCCACGGAGACGACCATGGCGACCGCGAAGGGCGTCCATCCCCAGGCCGGCCGGAACCAGCGCAGCGCCAGGCCGATGATCGCGCCCGGCACGAAGTGGCCGATGACGTAGCCGACCTGTTCGCCCGTCACCGGTCGATCTCCCCGAAGACGATGTCGAGGCTGCCGATGATGGAGACCGCGTCCGCCAGCATGTGGCCCTTGGACAGCACCTCCATGGCCTGGAGGTGGGCGTAGCCCGGCGCGCGGATCTTGCAGCGATACGGGCGGTTCGAGCCATCGGCGACCATATAGACGCCGAACTCGCCCTTCGGCGCTTCCGTCACCGTGTAGGTGGCGCCGGCGGGCACGTGATAGCCCTCCGTGTACAGCTTGAAGTGGTGGATCAGGCTTTCCATCGACCGCTTCATCGCAGCCCGCGAGGGTGGGGCGATCTTGTTGTCGGAAATCTTGACCGCGCCCGGCTTCATCGCCGCCAGGCACTGCTGCACCATCGACAGCGACTGCTTCATTTCCTGCATGCGGACGAGGTAGCGGTCGTAGCAATCCCCATGCACGCCGACCGGCACCTGGAAGTCCAGCTTGTCATACATCTCATAGGGCTGCTGCTTGCGCAGATCCCAGGCGCAGCCGGACGCGCGCAGGCAGGGGCCGGAGAAGCCCCAGGACATCGCCTGCTCCGCCGTCATCACGCCGATATCGACGGTGCGCTGCTTGAAGATGCGATTCTCCGAGAGCAGCCCTTCGAGGTCCGCCAGGAAGGCCGGGAACTGGTCGCACCATTTCCCGATCTTGTCCTCCAGCCCCGCCGGCAGGTCCTTCGCGACGCCACCGGCGCGGAAGTAGTTCACGTGGTAGTGAGAGCCGCCCACCGCCTCATAGAATTCGAGCAGATGCTCGCGCTGTTCGAAGCCCCAGAGCGAGGGCGTGATGGCGCCGACGTCAAGGGCATAGGTCGTGATGTTCAGCAGGTGGTTCAGGATGCGCGTCAATTCCGCGAACATCGTGCGGATCCAGCGCGCGCGCTCCGGCACCTGGTCCTCGACGCCGAGCAGCTTTTCGACCGCAAGGACGAAGCTGTGCTCCATCGACATCGGCGAGACGTAGTCGAGGCGATCCATATAGGGCATCGCCTGGAGATAGGTCTTGTATTCGATCAGCTTCTCGGTGCCGCGATGCAGCAGGCCGATATGCGGATCGGCACGCTCCACCACCTCGCCCTTCATCTCGAGGATGAGGCGCAGCACGCCATGCGCGGCGGGGTGCTGCGGGCCGAAATTGATGGTGTGGGTATCTGCGTCGAACAGCTTCTGGTGGCTGTTCAGGCCCTCTCCCATCACGGGGATGCCGCTGACGAGTTCCGTGCTCATGACCCGGTCGCCTTCGTGCCCTCGATCTGACCGCGTTCCTCACGCACCAGATGCACCTTCTCGTCGCCCGGCAGCGTCGTCATGCCTTCCCAGGGGGAGAGGAAGTCGAAGTTCCGGAAGTCCTGCGTCAGCGCGACAGGCTCATAGACAACCTGCTTGCGCGCCTCGTCGTAGCGAACCTCGACATGACCGGTGAGCGGAAAGTCCTTCCGCAGCGGATGCCCTTCGAAACCGTAGTCGGTCAGCAGGCGCCGCAGGTCGGACTGGCCTTCGAACACCACGCCATACATGTCCCAGGTCTCGCGCTCATACCAAGTGGCGGCGGGCCAGATGCCAGCCACGGTCGGCACCGGCGTCGCCTCATCGGTCGAGACGATGACGCGCAGGCGCTGGTTCAGCGCCAGGCTGAGCAGGTTGTACACCACCTCGAAGCGTTCCGGCCGGTCGGGCCAATCGACGCCGCAGATGTCCATCACCTGTTCGAAGGCGAAGCGCGGATCGTCCCGCAGCATCGCCATGACGGGCACGATCATGTCGCGCCGCGCGCGGATGACGAGTTCCTGCCCGCGTTCGACGAAGGCTTCTTCCACCGCCGGCCCCGCGGCCGCGGCGATGGTGGCGCCGAGTTCGGTCAGCATGCTTGCCTCAGCCACGGAGGATGGTCCCCGTCCGGCGGATTTTCTTCTGCAACTGGAGGATGCCGTAGACCAGCGCCTCCGCCGTCGGCGGGCAGCCGGGGACGTAGATATCTACTGGCACCACGCGGTCGCAGCCGCGCACGACGCTGTAGGAATAATGGTAGTAGCCGCCGCCATTGGCGCAGCTTCCCATGGAGATGACCCAGCGCGGCTCGCTCATCTGGTCGTAGACCTTGCGCAGCGCGGGGGCCATCTTGTTGGTCAGCGTGCCGGCCACGATCATCACGTCCGATTGCCGCGGCGAGCCGCGGGGGATGATGCCGAAGCGGTCGAGGTCGTAGCGCGCCATGTAGGCGTGGATCATCGGCACGGCGCAGCAGGCCAGGCCGAAAGTCATCGGCCAGAGGCTGCCCGTGCGGGCCCAGTTCACCACTTTGTCGAGGTTGGCGATGACGAAGCCCTTGTCCTCGATCTCGCCGGTGATGCCCTTGAGCACCGCATCCTGCGCGGCGCCGGGGGCGAGCGCCTCCCGGTTCCAGGCAACCTGCTCAGAATTCGTCCCGCTCATGCCGATCTCCAGGCGCCCCGCCGGCGCCCTTTGCGATTGCCGCGATGCCGCCCCGTCACTGCCAGCGCTGTCATTCCCAGGGCCGTCATTCCCAATCCAGCGCACCCTTGCGCCATTCATAGACGAAGCCGACCGTCAGCACGCCCAGGAAGCCCATCATGGACAGGAAGCCGAACCAGCCGATTTCGCCGAGCGTGACCGCCCAGGGAAACAGGAACGCGACCTCGAGGTCGAAGATGATGAACAGGATGGCGACCAGGTAGAATCGCACATCGAAACGCCGGCGCGTGTCATCGAAGGGCTCGAACCCGCACTCATAGGCGGAGAGCTTCTCCGGGTTCGGCTTCTGCTTCGCGGCGAGCAGCGCGCCGCCCACCATCGCGCAGGCGATAGCGGCCGCGATCCCCAGAAAGACGAGGATCGGGAAATATTCTGCCAGCAGCGGCTGGGTCATGATGCCTCGGCCATCCTTGCCTTGCCTCGATCCCCGGGTTGAAGGTCCGAGGTTTTGCCACATGTGCCACATCGGAGGGCTTCCCGCTTTTGAGAGCAGGCCCTCACCCATACTGCACCGCAGCACGGGCAGATTAAACCCACCGCGCGCGCTTCGCCATAGGGCGCGGCACATCATGGAAATCTTGACATGCGGCCAGAGGGCGAAACCGACACACGCCTCCATGGCACGAAACCGCACCAAGAGGGTTAACCGACGATGAGGGGGAGGGAAATACCAGTCGCGTGGCGCGAGTGACGGGGCTCGAACCCGCGACCTCCGGCGTGACAGGCCGGCGCTCTAACCAACTGAG
>CANJXD010000033.1 GCA_947478535.1 Acetobacteraceae bacterium | reverse complement strand
TCGGCACCGCCGGCACGGTGAAGGCGATGACGGCGGATGCCGTGCGGGCGACCGGCGCGCGAATGGTGCTCGGCAACACCTATCACCTGATGCTGCGCCCCGGCGCGGAACGCGTGGCGCGCCTCGGCGGACTGCACAAGCTGATGGACTGGCACGGCCCGATCCTGACCGACAGCGGCGGCTACCAGGTGATGTCGCTGGCGGGCCTCAGGAAGATGGACGCCGATGGCGTGACCTTCCAGAGCCATATCGACGGCTCGAAGCATCGGCTGACACCGGAGCGCAGCGTGGAGATCCAGCATTTGCTGGGTGCCGATGTGACGATGTGTTTCGATGAGTGCACCCCCTTCCCCGCCACCCACCAGCAGGCGGCGGAGAGCATGCGGCTTTCCATGCGCTGGGCCGCCCGGTCCCGCGCCGCCTTCACGGCGCGGGAGGGCCATGGCCTGTTCGGCATCGTCCAGGGCAGCACCTTCGACGACCTCCGCGCCGAGAGCGTCGCCGCGCTGACCGCCATCGGCTTCGAGGGCTACGCCATCGGTGGCCTCGCCGTGGGGGAAGGCCAGGCGGAGATGCTGCGCGTGCTGGATGCGACGACGCCGCTGCTGCCGCAGGATGCGCCGCGCTACCTCATGGGGGTGGGCACGCCGTCGGACCTGATCGGCGCGGTGCGGCGGGGTGTGGACATGTTCGACTGCGTGATCCCGACGCGGTCCGGCCGCACCGGCCGCGCCTATACGAGCCAGGGCGTGCTGAACATGCGCAACGCGAAGCATGTCGAGGACCCCGGCCCGATCGACCCGAATTGCGACTGCCCCGCCTGCGCGAAGCATTCCCGCGCCTATCTCCACCACCTCATCAAGGCCGAGGAGATGCTGGGGCCGATCCTGCTGACCTGGCACAATATCCGCTACTACCAGACCCTGATGGCACGCCTGCGCGCCGCCATCCTCGCCAGCCGCTTCGAGGAGGAGGCGGCCGCGATCGAGGCGGAATGGGGTGGGACGCCGGAGCCCGCGGAAACCTGATTCAGTCCGGCGCCCAGCGGCGCAGTTCCTCGAAGACGGTCACGACAGGCGCAGGCAGCCCCGCAGGCGCGGTGATGCCGGGCCAGGCGACGGCGTGGCGCGCCGCGCCGGTCTCCAGCACCAGGGAACACGTCATGTTGCCGGGCTGGTTGAGACGCAGCGCAGCGAACCCCGCGGCCTCCAGCGCCGCGGACCAGCGGCGGAAGGCGGCCTGGTCCTGGCCGAGCGGCGATAAGGCCAGGGGCGCGGCGGCGGTGGTTCGGGCAAGGCGGGTGACCGCGCCATCGCCGGCGATCCGCATCCCGCTACCGCCGCCGGTGAAGCCGCCGCCGCACCAGGCGGTCAGGCTTTCGGCCCCGGCCGTGGCAGGAGTGAGGAGAAGTGCCGCGCCGAGCAGCACCGCCCCGCTCTTGCGGCACCGTTGAACGATCTGCTGTATCACCACTCGAATCGCCCCCCTTCGGGCATAGTCGCCAGGAAAGGCACAGCATAGCGTGGCAGGGACACCCATCGCCGGAAAGCCGGGCGCCATCGGCACCGACACCTCCGGCCTCACCATGCTGGGCCACCACGCCGCGATCCCGGCCTCTCCGGACGCGGCGGTGCTGGAACGCGTGCCGAACCCGCATCCCGGGACGCGGTATTGCGTGCGCTTCACGGCACCGGAATTCACCTCGCTTTGCCCGATGACCGGCCAGCCGGATTTCGCGCATCTCGTGATCGACTACGTGCCGCGGGACTGGCTGGTGGAGAGCAAGTCGCTGAAGCTCTACCTCACCGCCTTCCGCAACCACGGCGCCTTCCATGAAGCCTGCACGGTGGGCATCGCGCTGCGCCTGGTGGCGGAGCTTGATCCGGAATGGCTGCGGATCGGCGGCTATTGGTATCCGCGCGGCGGCATCCCGATCGACGTCTTCCATGCGACGGGGGAGCCGCCGGCCGGCGTCTGGATTCCGCCGCAGGACGTGCCCGGCTATCGTGGGCGCGGCTGAGGCCCAGGCCGCCATCCGCGCCCGCGCGCTCGCCATCGGCTTCGATGCCGTGGGCTTCGCGCGCGCGGCCCTGGCGCCGGAGGCGCGCGCAAGGCTCGCCCAGTTCCTGGCCGATGGCCACCACGGCTCCATGGGCTGGATGGAAGCGCGCGCCGATCAGCGCGGCGACCCACGGGCACTGTGGCCGGAAGCGGTCAGCGTGGTCAGCCTCGGCCTGAACTACGCGCCGGAGGGTGACCCGCTGGCCACGCTGGCCCTGCCCGATCGCGGCACGATCAGCGTCTATGCCCGCAACCGGGATTACCATGATCTCGTGAAGGGGCGGCTGAAGCAGTTGGGGGGGTGGATGGCCTCCCGCTTCCAGGGCACCGAGATCAAGGTGTTCGTCGATACCGCCCCGGTGATGGAAAAGCCGCTGGCACAGCAGGCCGGGCTCGGCTGGCAGGGCAAACACACCAACCTCGTCTCCCGCCAGCATGGCTCGTGGCTGTTCCTCGGCGAGATCATGACGACGCTCGACCTCGGGGCCGAGGACGCGGAGGACGACCATTGCGGCAGTTGCACCGCCTGCCTCACCGCCTGCCCGACGGAGGCCTTTCCCGCGCCCTATCGCCTCGATGCGCGGCGCTGCATTTCCTACCTCACCATCGAGCATCACGGGCCGATCCCCGCCGAGTTGCGCCCGAAGATGGGCAACCGCATCTATGGCTGCGATGACTGCCTGGCCGCCTGCCCCTGGAACAAATTCGCCCACGCGCATAGCGAGCCTGCCTTCGCCCCGCGCGCCACGCTGACGGCACCGCGCCTGGCGGCGCTGGCGGCGCTGGATGATGCCGGATTCCGTGCCTTGTTCACCGCCAGCCCCATCAAGCGCATCGGGCGGGCGCGCTTCGTGCGCAATGTCCTGGTCGCCGTCGGAAACAGCGCCGATCCCGCGCTTTTGCCGGTGGCACAGTCGCTGTGCGAAGATGTTGACCCCGTTGTTGCAGACTGCGCCCGCTGGGCCGCTGGAAGGCTTGCCCGTGAGTGATACCAAAGCCCTGGTGCTGTTCTCCGGCGGGCAGGATAGCGCGACCTGCCTCGCCTGGGCGCTTGACCGGTTCGCGGATGTGGAGACGCTGGGCTTCGACTATGGCCAGCGCCACGTCATCGAACTGGACACCCGCGCGGCCTTCCTCAGCCATGTCGCGGCACATCCGGCCTGGGGCGCACGGCTCGGCGCGGATCATGTGCTGAAGATCGATGCGCTCGGCGCGATCAGCGAGACCTCGCTGACCCGCGATGTCGCCATCGAGATGGAGACCGGCGGCCTGCCCAACACCTTCGTGCCCGGCCGCAACCTGATCTTTCTCACCTTCGCGGCGGCCTTGGCGTTCCGGCGGGGGCTGCGCCACATCATCACCGGCGTCTGCGAAACCGACTATTCCGGCTATCCCGATTGCCGCGACGACACCATCAAGGCGCTGCAGGTGGCCCTCAACCTCGGCATGGAAAAGCGCTTCGTGCTGCACACGCCGCTGATGTGGCGGGACAAGGCACAGACCTGGAAACTGGCGGAAGATCTTGGCGGGGCGGCGCTGGTGGAGGCGATCCGCAGCATCACCCATTCCTGCTACCTCGGCGACCGCAGGCCGAATGTCTGGGGCGCGGGCTGCGGGACCTGCCCGGCCTGCGAGCTCCGCGCCCGCGGCTGGCGGCAGTATCGCGGAGAAGCGGCATGAAGGTGCTGATCATCCGCAACAGCGAAACCGCGCCGGAAGGCGATTTCGGCGATTGGCTGGCGCGACAGGGCCACACGCTGACCGTCGTCGCCGGCGATGCCGTCACGGAAGCCGAGATGCTGGACGCGCCACTCGTCGTCATGTTCGGGTCTCCGCGCGGGGTCTATGAGGGTGCGGCCTATCCCTGGATCGACGCGCAGCGGGCGATGGTGGCCAAGCGCCTGGCGGCTCAGGCACCCACCATCGGCGTGTGTTTCGGCGCGCAGATGATCGCCGCGGCCGCGGGCGGCAGCGTGGCGAAGCATGCGGAGGGTGTGTTCCATCGCGGCTGGCTCGGCATCGAGGACACGGCAGAGGATTTCCTCGCCGGCCCCTGGCCGCGCTGGCATGGCGATGTGATCACGCCGCCGCCGCAGGCCGAGGTGCTGGCGCGGGATGCCGGCACGGTGCAGGCCTTCGCCCTGCCCAACGCCATCGCCGTGCAGTTCCACCCGGAGGCGACGCCCGCGATCATGGAGGGCTGGGCCGCCCGCGCGCCCGCCGGGGTGGTGGATGCGGCGTCGCTGCGGGCGGAGGGCGATGTGCTGTTCCGCGAACGCGCGGCGGCGCGGGACGCGCTGTTCAGCACGATGCTGCGGCGGGCGGGGGTTTTGTAGGCCGCTACGCCTTCCCCGGCGTCTGCAACGCGTAGTAGCCATGCCGGCGCCGGGCCTCGGCGAGGTCAATGCCGGCGCGGATATCGGCGAGGATGAGGTCCTCCTTCGCCTCGATGGTCTCCGCCACGCCCAGCACATCCATCGCACGCGCCAGCGGCACCGCGACGACGCAGCTGTCATCGGCGCAGATGACATCGCCGGGATCGACGCGGACATGGCCGAGCACGATCGGCACATTGGTCGCATCCAGCGCCACGCGGTCCTTGCCGGTGCGGGAATGGTTGGCGCGGGACCAGATGGGGTAGCCGTATTCGCGGCTTTCCCCGACATCGCGGTTCACACCCTCGATCACCGTGCCGGCGATGCCCTTGGCCTTCGACGCCTCGGTGAGGATGTTGCCCCAGACCGTGCAGTCCAGCCGGCCGCGATTGTCGATGCAGATCACGTCGCCCTTCTCCGCGAGGTGGAGAAAATCCCCCACCGTGCCGCCGGCCGGGCCCATCGGCAGGTAGCGCAACGTCACCGCCTGGCCGCAGATGCGCGCGCCCTGCAACATCGGCTTCAGGCCATCCACCTGGCCGGGGATGCCCAGCTTGTCGCAGGCATCCGAGATGCAGGAGGACGGCAGCTTCGCGAACCGGGCAAGGATAGCGGGGCCAAGACGGTCGAAGGACATCGGCTGTTCAATCCGGCTGGATGTTGTTGGCGCGCACGATGGCGCCCCAGGTCTCGACCTGGCGGGCGAAGAAGGTCCGCAATTCCTCGGGCGAGGACAGCACGAGGCGGGCCTGCTGCGTTTCCGTCATCACACGCCGCGCGCGTTCCTCGGACAGCGCTTCCTTCAGTGCGGCATTCATCGCGGCGATGATGGCAGGCGGCGTGCCCTTCGGACCCCAGACGCCCCACCAGGCCTCGGCCAGAAGATCAGGGAAGCCGCCTTCGGTGCTGGTCGGCGTCTCCGGCAGGCCGACGAGGCGCGTCGGGCCGAACTGCATCAAGGGGCGGAGCGAGCCGCCGCTGATATGCGGCAGCATCAGCGCCGCGCTGCCGATCATCATATCGACATGCCCGGCCACCGCATCGTTCACCGCGAGCCCGCCGCTGCGATAGGGCACATGCTGGAAGCTGCTGCCGACCTTGTCACCCAGCATGATCATCGTGAGGTGGCCGATGGTGCCATTGCCGGTGGAGCCGTAGGAGACGCCGTCCCGCCGCGCCTTCACGGCGTTCACGGCGTCCACCATCGTGCGGAAGGGCTTGTCGGGCTTGCAGGCGACGGCATAGGGCGACCCGCCGATCAGCATGACGGGGTCGAGATCCGTCAGCACGTTCAGCGGCGGCGTGCGCAGCAGGGCCGGGATCGTCGCGTGGCTGTCGAAGGTCAGCATCCAGGTCAGGCCATCCGGCCGCGCCTTGGCGACGAGATCGGCCCCGATGCTGCCCGCGGCGCCGGAGCGATTTTCCACCACCACATTGGCGCCGAGCTTCGCGCCGACACCCGGCGCGACGAGCCGCGCCACGGCATCGGTGGACCCGCCGGGGCCGAAGGGGACGACGATGCGGATGGTCGGCGTCTGGGCGCGGGCGATGGCGGGCGCGGCCAGCAGGCCGGCCATGCCGAGCGCGGCGCGACGGGTAGTGCGGATCATGCGTTGTGTCCTCCCTGGGCCCCGGCGGCTTCAGGTGCCGTGGGTGGTCTCGGCGAACAATGCCTCGGGAACCACGGTCGTGGAAGTCAGCCCATCGGCGGCGGAGAAGCCGCACATCGCCGCGATCTCGGCGCGGTTGCGCCCGAAGCCATAGGGCCAGGGATCGCCGCCCATGAATTCCGTCTGCTTCGCGACCTCGGAGGCGATCCAGGGCAGGCTGACGCGCAGCACATTCACCATCGCGGCATCGGCCAGCGCCTGCTTCTTCGCGGCGGAGAAGGCGTCATACAACGCCATGGCGAGCCCCGGGTTGGCGGCTGCCACGTCACGCCGGATGGCGATGCAGTGCATGATCGGGAAGAAGCCGGTGGCCGTGTAGTAGGCTTCCTCATGCGTGCGGAAATCCGGGAACATCCGGGCCACAGGCGCCGTGCCGTTGACGAAGCAGGCGGGCGGGCGGGGGGCGACGACGGCATCGATCTCGCCGGCTGCCAGCATCGCATCCAGCGTCTGGCCCTCCGCGATGGATTCCTTCCGGATATGCGGCGGCAGGATGATCGGCGTGCGTTCGCCCGCCACCTTCCAGGTGATGCCGGAAAGATCGACGCCATAATGGTCCCGCAGCACGCCGCGCACCCAGACTGCGGCGGTCTGCTGGTATTCCGGCAGGCCGATGACGCGCCCGGCCAGATCCTGCGGCCCGGTGATGCCGCGATCCGTGCGGATGTAGATCGCGGAATGGCGGAAGGCGCGGGAGGGGAAGACGGGCACGCCGATATAGCGGCTGTCGCCCCGCGCGACGGACAGGATATGGCTGCCCATCGACATTTCCGTGATGTCGTAGCGGGCTTCCCGCATGGCGATGCGGAACATGTCCTCGGGCTCGCCGGGGGTGATGTTCAGATCGAAGTCGCCGACCTTGATGCGGCCTTCCACCACCGGGCGGGTGCGGTCGGTCAGCGTGCAGACGAGGTTGAGTTGGGTCATGCGGCATCCATGGCGCGGGCGATGTTGTCGGGTGTGAAGGGCCAATGCGTGACGCGAACGGCGAGCGCATCGGCGATGGCATTGGCGATGGCGGCGATGACGGGGCCCATGCTGCATTCCCCGGCACCGAGCGGGGGCGCTTCCGGCCGCGCGATCAGCCGCGCCTCGATGGCGGGCACCTCGGAGAAGCGCAGAATGGGATAGCGATCCCAGGCATCGGAGGTGACGCGCCGCGCATCATGGCGCACGGCTTCGAGCAGACACATCGACGTCGCCTGCACCGCGCCGCCTTCGATCTGGTTCAGCACGCCATCGGGGTTGATCACCTCCCCCACATCGGCGGCCAGCCAGAGCCGGCGGCAGCGGATGCGCTCACCCGCCTCGATCTCCGCCACCGCCGCGCACCAGGCGCCGGTGCCCTTGTAGCGCGCGACGGCGAGGCCGTGGCCAATGCCCTCCCGCCTTTCGCGCCTCGCCCAGCCAGCCATGGAGGCGGTCAGTTCCAGCACGTCCCGCGCGCGGGCATCATCGAGGTGGCGCAGCCGATGAGCGAGCGGGTCCTCTCCCACCAGGGCCGCCATCTCATCCATCACGCTCTCGATCGCCCAGACATTCACCAGCGCGCCGAGCCCGCGCAGGGCGGAGCTGCGGATCGGCATGGTGGTCGGGCGGCCCATGCGGATATCGAGCGCGGGGATGCGGTAGCCGGGGATGGCGTTGCGCTGCGCCCCGCCGCCGCCGGCCAATGGCGGGTTGATGGACAGCGGCACCGGATGCGGGTCGCTGATCATCGACGCCGCGAGCAATGTCGGGTCCTTGCCGCGCCCCGGCCGGCCGGAATGCCCATTGGAGGTGACGTCCTGCGACCAGCGGAGCAGCGTGCCGGCGGCATCCGCCTCGGCCGTCACATGCACCAGCATGGCGGGCGACAGCGGCCCCCAGCCGAGTTCCTCGGCGCGCGACCACAGCACGCGGATGGGCTGGCCGGGATGGGCGCGGGCGATGAGGGCGGCATCCAACGCCACATCATCGGCACCGTTATGGCCATAGCAGCCGGCGCCCTCGACGTGGCGGACGAGGATGGCCTCCAGCGGCATCCGCAGCGCCTTCGAGAGGTCCGTCCGCAGGTTGTAGATGCCCTGGCTGTGGGTCCACACCGTCACGACTTCGCCCTCCCAGCGGGCGATGGCGCAGCTCGCGCCGATGGACCCATGCGCGAGGAAGGGGCGGAAGAAGCGGCGGGCCAGGCGATGCGCGGGCAGCGCTGTTTCCGCCGCGCGGGTGGCGACGATGCTCTCCTCCCGCGGCGTCGTCGCCAGCCAGGCTTCGAGGGCGGTGTCCTCCGGCAGCGTATCCGCAGCGTCCCAGCTCGCCCGTGCGGCGAGGCGGGCGGCAGCGGCCTCCGCGTGGTGTTCCTGCTCCGCGACCACGGCGAGCACGCTGCCATCGCGGAACACCGTGGCGCCGCCTGGCAGAGTGCCGTCCCGCACCCCGGCCAGCGTCGCGCCACGCGCGCTGGGGCGGACCATGCGGGCATGCAGCAGCCCGGGGAGGCGCATGTCGTGGAGGAAGCGGGGCTGGCCGAAGACCTTTTCGGGCAGGTCGATCCGCGGCGCGGCGGTGCCGGCAATGCGGCGGGCGGCCGCGGGCTTGGCGCGGTCACCCGGCGTTGCCTCCACGGCCAGAAGGCCGCCGCCGGCGAATTGCCAATAGGTGCCGATGGGGCTGCCATCCGGGGCGAGGAAGCTGCCATCCTCGACCGTGATCGCCTCCCGCGCCACGCCGCTGCGCTGGGCGATGACGCCGGTGACGATGGCGCGCGCCTCGGCGCAGGCGTGGCGCAGCGCCATGCCGGATTCCTGGATCGAAAGACTGCCGCTCGTCACCGCCTCATCCGGGCTGGTCGGCGTGGAAGCGGGCTGCACGCGGATGCGCGGCAGCGCGACATCCAGTTCCTCCGCCGCGATCTGCGCCAACGCCGTCAGGATCCCCTGCCCCAGCTCCACCTTGCCGGGGGTGATGGTGATGGTGCCCTCGGCCTGGATCGACAGCCACTGCGCGAGCCGGCGGTTGACGTGCAGGCTACCCGGCAGCTTCGGCCTGCCATCCGCCGCTTCGGTCGCGTTACGGAAGGCGAGGTTCATGGCGCCATCTCCGCCGCCGCGCGCTGGATGGCGCGGAGGATGCGATTGTGGCTGCCGCAGCGGCAGAGATGCGGGTCCAGCGCCGCCTTGATCGCGGCCTCCGAAGGGCGCGGCACGTCGCGCAGCAGGGCGGCCGCGCGGACAATGATGCCAGACAGGCAGAAGCCGCATTGCCCCGCCTGTTCGTCGAGCAAGGCACGTTGCAACGGATGCGGGGCCTCCGGCGTGCCGAGGCCCTCCACCGTCGTCACCTCGCGCCCCGCCACTGCCTCCGTGGGCAGGGTGCAGGCATAGGCCGGCGCGCCATCGACCAGCACCAGGCAGGCGCCGCAGTGTTCGGCGCCGCAGCCGAAGCGCGGGCCGGAAAGCCCCAGCGGGCCGCGCAGCGCGGCCAGCAGCGGCGCCTCGCCCTCGATCGGCGCGGCCACCGCCACGCCGTTGAGGCGGAAGGCGGTGGTCACGTGGGTGTCATGCGGGCCATGCGGATGTATTCGGCCTGGCGCGTGATGTCGGCGCGCAGGAAGGCGTCGAAATCCGCGATGGACATCGGCAGCGGCGCGGCACCGGCGCGGGCCTGCGCCTCCTGCGTCGCCGGCAGGCCGAGGATGCGGTTGACCTCCGCGTTCAGCCGGTCCTTCACCGCCTGCGGCATCTGCGCCGGGCCCATCAGACCGAGCCAGATGGACGCCTCGTACCCCGCCAGTGTTTCCGCCACCGCCGGCACTTCCGGCATCAGCGGGCTGCGGCGCGGCCCCGTCGTCGCCAGAGCGCGCACCCGCCCGCCGGCGACCTGTTCGCGCATGGTCGGGATGGCATCGAACATGATGGGCACCTGGCCGCCGATCAGCGCCGTGCGCGCCTCGTTCGACCCGCGGAAGGGCACGTGCTGCGCCTGCACGCCGGCCATCGCCAGGAAGACCTCCCCGGCCACGTGATAGGGAGTTCCGGGGCCGGAGCTCGCATAGTCATACTTGCCGGGATTGGCGCGCAGCAGCACGATCAGTTCCGGCACCGTCTGGGCGGGAATGGAGGGATGGATCGCAAGCACATGGTGCGCGACGTTGATGGCGGCGACCGGCGCCAGATCCTGCATCAGCCGATAGGGCCGGTTGGGGATCAGCGTCTCATTGGCCGTATGCGTGTTAGACATCAGCAGCAGCGTGTAGCCATCGGCCGCCGACTTCGCGACGGCATCGGTGCCGATCACGGCGCCGGCGCCGGGGCGGTTCTCGATCACGAAGGGCTGACCAAGGGCCTGCTGCAACTGCTCCCCCAGGAAGCGCGCCGCGACATCGGCGGACCCGCCGAGCCCGAAAGGCACCACGATCTTCACCGGCCGCACCGGCCAGGTGCCCTGCGCGTGCAGGATCGAGGGTGCCGCCAACGCGCCCGTGGCGCCAAGGATAAGCCTGCGTCCGATCATCGTTCCCTCCCGCTGCAACCGATTGTCTTCGGCGCCGCAGATAGGACCGCGGGGTGCCCCGCGGCAAGAGGCATCGCGTCAGTAGGCCGCCATCCGTCGCTGCACCCGGGCCAGGAAGGCCGCGCGCTGGTTCTCATCGGCGCGGTTCATGTCGTAAAGCGCGTCGTAGCTGACGGCGGCACGCCCAGCGCTGACGACGCGGAAATACCGGGTGACGACCTTGCGCGGCGGGTCACCCATCATCATCGCCGTCCAGCGCGGGCGGCCATAGGTGCTGATGCCGGCGACGCGGCGGATATGCAGGAGGTTCGGCTTGGCAACGCCATCCTCCAGCCGGAAGGACACGCCCGGCAGCAGCACGCGGTCCATCCAGCCCTTGAGGATGGCGGGCAGGCCGTAGCACCAGGTCGGGAAGGACAGGACCAGCCCCTCCGCCTTTTCGAGACGCCGGACGTAGTCCTCCACCGGATCACGGTTCGCGGGCACCTCATGGTAGCCACGGCGTTCCTCGGCCGAGAGGACGGGGTTGAAACCCTCGGCATACAGGTCGCAGAAATCGACGACATGCCCGGCCTGGCGCAACCCCGCCCGCGCCGCCTTCTGGATGGCGGCGTGGAAGCTGTCTTCCAACGGATGGGCGTAGAGGTAGAGAACCCGCATCAGCCGCGCCCCCAGCCACGGATCACGGCGACATCATCGGGCGTGAGGCTGACCGGCGTGCCGGCGCGGATCAGCTCCGCGAAGCCCTCATTCGGCGTCATCAGCGTCAGGCAATAGAGCTTCTCCGCCGTGTCATTGACGACGACATGTTCCGTCCCTGGCCGCAGCACGAAGCAATCTCCGGGGCCCACCGGCATCTCCACCCCATCGGCATAGGCCTTGCCGGACCCCGCGAGGACGAAGAAGCACTCCTCCGCCGCGCTGTGGGTGTTGGGCGGCGTGCGGCCGCCGGGCTCGAAGATCTCGATGACCAGCGTGAACGTCACGCCATCGGCCACGGGGTCGAACAGGCAGGCAAAGTAGTTGCTGTCGCCCGGCGCGATGCGGAAGCCGCGCAATTCGCCGGCGCGTTTCGCGAGGACGGGGGCTGGCATCATGGTCGAGGGGTCTCCGGATGGTCGCAGGGCCGTGATGCTTGCACGACAGACCCCGGACGATGCAAATCCCGCGCCGTGAGGGGTGGGGTGAAAACGATGCGCGTGCTGATGGTCTATTGCCACCCGAGGGAAGACAGCCTGGCCGCCGCGCTGCGGGATGCGACGAAGGCTGGGCTGGAAGCGGCGGGCCACCAGGTGGAATTGCGCGACCTCTATGCCGAGGGCTTCCGCCCCGAACTGACCGCGGAGGAGCGCGGTGCCTATCACGCGGTCACCGACAACTACGCTGGCATCGCGGACCATGTGGACAGCCTGCGCGCGGCGGAAGCCCTGGTGCTGGTGCACCCGACCTGGTGGTACGGCATGCCGGCGATGCTGAAGGGCTGGTTCGACCGCGTCTGGGCGCCCGGTGTCGCCTTCCGGCTGGGCGAGGGCGCGATCGAGCCGATGCTGACCAATATCCGGCGCATTGCCGTGGTCACCACCTACGGGTCCCCCACCTGGCTGCTGTGGTATATTGGGCGCATCGACCGCAAGCTCGTCGGCCGCGGCATCCGCAGGCTGTGCGCCAGGGATTGCCGCGTGGAATGGCAGACCCTGACCCGTATGGACCAGCGGAGCCGCGCGGAATGCGAAGCCTTCGTCCTGCGCGTGCGAAAGCACTTCGCGATGTGGAAGTGAGCTACGCCGAGACGCCCACGACGCCGTCCAGTTCCCGCCAATCCGGCGCCGTCGCGTCCAGTACCTTGCCGGCGCGGATCACCACGCGGTCCGATTGCGGGCGGGACAGCAATTCCGTCATGAAGCGGGCGGAATAGAGCACGAGGTCCGCCGTGGCGCCGACGCGGATGCGGCCATGCCGATCCGCGATGCCCATCGCCTCCGCCGGTGCCGGGCCAGCGGCGCGCGGCCAATCCGCGAGGGGATGGTCGAGGTGGAGGATACGCGTCGCCTCCCGGAACACCTCGGTCATATCGAGGTCGCCATAGGCGTAGAAGGGGTCCCGCGTATTGTCGGAGGCAACGGAGACACGGATGCCGGCGGCGCGCATCTCATGCACCAGCGTCACGCCCCGCCAGCGCGGCGTGCGACCGGGGACGCGGTCCTGGAGATACATGTTGCACATCGGCAGCACGACGATATCGATCCCGGCCTCCGCCACCCGGGCGATGGTCTCCTTCGCGAAATCCTCGGGCTGGATCGAGAGCGAGCAGCAATGCCCGGCCTGGATGCGGCCCTTGAACTTCCGGCGCAGCGCCGTCAGCGCCACTTCGCGCAGCGCGCGGGCGCCGGTCTCGCCGCTTTCATCGACATGCAGGTCGAGGTCGAGGCCGCGCGCTTCCGCGAGGGAAAAGAAGTGGTCCAGTTCCTCCTGGAACCCCTCGGGCAGGTCGTCATGGATGCCGCCGGAATGGCGGGTGACCATGCCGAGCACGCCGCCGGATTGCGCCACCATATCGGCCAGCGCCGCGCCATCCTCGCCCTTGAAGCGATCGAGCGGGCAGATGGAGGACATCTGCAGCGTGATGCGCCCCGCCCATTCCTCCCGCAGCTTGCGGAAGACGCGCCAGGTGCCGACGCCGTGCGGCATGTAGGTATCGAGGTGGGTGCGGATCGCGACCGTGCCATGGGCATAGGCCGCGCGCAGGGAGAAATCGGCGCGGGCGGCGACATCGCCCTCGCTCCAGGCCGTAGCACGGTCGGCCATGACGGCGGTGATGGCGCCGGCGAAGGTGCCGTCGGCGTTGCGGGCGCGCGGCCAGATATGGCCCTTGTCGAGATGGGTGTGGGCATCGACGTAGCCGGGCCATACCTGCCCGCCGCGGAGATCGACACCGTCCTCCTCATTCCCATGCCCGGGTGGGACGATGGCGGCGATGCGCCCACCCTCGATCCGGATATCGACGCGGTGAAGGCCATCCGCCTCCACAGGGCCTTCGGGATGAGCAAGAAGTGCTGCGTGGACGCGGGCGTTGAGCAGCCAGTAGCCGGTGCCGGCCGCGGCGAGGGCGGACCTCATTTGCGTTCCTTCATCGCACTTTCATGCCAGTGGCGCAGCGACAGGTGGGAGATGAGGCTGAGCGTCAGGAAGATCGCGATCCCGGTGACCGAGATCAGCACCAGGGCGGCGAACATCCGCGGAATCTTCAACTGATAGCCTGCTTCCAGGATGCGATAGGCGAGCCCCGAGGCCCGCCCGCCGGTGCCCGCCACGAATTCCGCGACGATGGCGCCGATCAGCGCGAGGCCGCCTGAGATGCGCAACCCCGCCAGGAAATACGGCATCGCCGTCGGCAGGCGCAGGTAGCGCAGCACCTGCCAGCGATTGGCGCGATACAGCCGAAACAGGTCCACCAGGTTGTGGTCCGCGCTGTTGAGCCCCAGCGTGGTGTTGGACAGGATGGGGAAGAAGGCGACGATCCAGGCGCAGATCAGCAGCGCGATCCGGATATCATCCACCCAGATGAAAATCAGCGGCGCGATGGCGACGATGGGCGTGACCTGCAGGATCACCGCATAGGGAAACAGCGACAATTCGATGATGCGCGACTGCGCGAAGAGCACCGCCAGCGCCAGCCCCAGCACAGCCGCCACGGACAGCGCGGCGAAGGTGATCTGCAGCGTGATGAGCAGCGATCCCGACAGCGTTTCCCAGTCCGCGAGCAGCGTCCTGCCGATCTCGATCGGACCGGGAAGGATGTAGGACGGGATTTCCTTCGCCCGCACCGCCCATTCCCAGCCCGCGAGCGCCAGCACCCCGATCAGCAGCGGGGCGAAGATGCGCAGCCAGCCATCGGGCGTCAGCCCGAGTATCGTGCGCTCCGTGGTTTCCTCGACCGCCGTGGCGGTTTCGTTGGAGGAGAGGACAACGCTCATTCGCCCATCGCCCGGGCGAGGGCCGAAGAAATGTCGCGGCAATGGGCGGCATAGACGGCAGAGGTGCGGAACACCTCGCCACGAGGATAGGGAGCGTCCACGGAGAGGTCCTCCACCACGCGGCCGGGCCGCGCGGCCATGACGACGATGCGACGAGAGAGATAAACGCTTTCGAACACCGAATGGGTGACGAAGATGGCGGTGAAGCGCTCCGCCTCCCACAGCATCAGCAGGTCGTTGTTCAGCTTGTGGCGGGTGATCTCATCGAGCGCGGCG
This sequence comes from Acetobacteraceae bacterium, assembly GCA_947478535.1. The sequence continues at coordinate 5,710 of CANJXD010000033.1, read as the reverse complement.
AAGGGCTCGTCCATCAGCAGCAGGCGCGGCTTCGTCACCAGCGCGCGGGCGATGGAAACGCGCATCTTCATGCCGCCGGACAGCGCGCGGGGATAGGATTTCTCGAAGCCCGCCAGACCGACGGAGGCCAGCGCCGCGGCTGCACGCGCCTCGGCCTCCGCCTTCGCCACGCCGGCCAGGCGCAACGGCAGCATCACGTTGCGCAGCGCGTTGGACCAGGGGGCGAGCGTCGGCTCCTGGAAGACGAAGCCGACATCGCCGGAGGCATGCCCACCGGCCGCCATCTCGATCCGCCCGGCACTCGGCGGGATCAGCCCCGCCATCATGCGCAGCACGGTCGATTTGCCGCAGCCGGAAGGGCCGAGCAGGGAGACGAAATCCCCCTGCCCGATCGACATGTCCACGCCCCGCACCGCGAGCGTCCCGTTGGCGTAGCGCTTGGTGACGTCTGCCAGCGAGACGACGGGCGCCCCGATCCCGATATCCACGTCAGGCAAGGCCGACGCGCTTGTTCACGAAGTCCAGCGAATAGGCCTTCTTGTAGTCGAGGTCGGCGGGGTAGAGGCCGACATCGCGCATGCCTTCGTAGAAGGACTGCCAGCGCGCATCGGTCATGGCGCCGCAGCCCAGCGTCAGCGCGTCGCCGGACATGACGATGCCGTTCGAATTCATCACCTGGATCGCGAAGGCGATCTTGGCGTCGTCCATCTCAGGATTGTCGCGCTTGATCAGCGCGTTGGCGGCTTCGATGTTCTGGCCGGACAGATACTGCGTCCAGCCTTCCATGGTGGCGCTGACGAAGCGCTGCACCAGGTCCCGCTTCTCCGTCACCATGCGGCGGGAGACGTCGATGGTGGTGTTGTAGTTGTTGTAGCCGGCATCGGCGATGAGGAAGACCTTCGGTCGCGCGCCCGCCTGGGCGGCCACGAAGGGCTCGGAGGAGACGAAGCCCTGCTGGATCGCCATGCGGTCGGCGAGGAAAGGGCCGACATTGAAGGTGTAGGGGCGGATCTGCTCATCCGTGAAGCCGAAACGGCGGCGGAGGAAGGGCCAGTAGGTGACGCGGCCCGACGCACCGATCAGGACCGGGCGGCCCTTCATATCCTCGAAGGAATTGATGCCGTTGCCCTCATGCGTCATCAGGACCTGCGGATCCTTCTGCATGATGGAGCCGATGGTCAGGAAGGGCAGGTTCTCCCGCGCGTAGTTCAGCGCCTGGAAGCCGTTGGACATGATGAAGTCCACCCGGCCGGCAAGAAGCAGCTGGGCCGGGTTCTGCTGCGGGCCGCCCATGCGGATCTCGCATTCGATCCCGTAGCGGCGATAGATGCCGGTGGCGGCGGCGTGGTAGTAGCCACCATGTTCCGCCTGGGCGCGCCAGTTGGTCTGGAACGAGACCTTGTCCAGCGTCTGCGCCGCCGCAGTTCTCGCACCCACCGCCATCGCTGCCGTCAGGGCTGTGCCGCCCGCGAGAAGGCTCCGCCGCTCGATCCTGTACGTGGTCCGCATCCGCCGATCCCTCCGTCTCTCATGCCAGGCGCCGCCAGCGTCATCGCCGCGGTCGCGCCTGTATCAGGGTGTCCCCGCCGGAATCAGCAAGGGCCATGCCAGGGCACATCCCCGGGGCCATGTCCCCGGCGGGCGTTGCATAGACCAGGGATGGGGCGGCGCGAAAGCGGGCAGACGCGGAAACTTTGTGCAGTCCGTGAGCAGATGCGATATCTCCCCGGTCCAGCCATCGGGCCTGGAGCCATCTGCGGGGCCGCTCACGCCAGCGCCCCGCCCGTGGCATCGGGTTTGCCAGAGGGAGCCCCCGTGTCCCAGAATGCCCAGTCCCCGCATCTCGTCCTCGACCGGCTGACCAAGCGCTACGGCGCGCAGGCCGCTGTCGATAGTGTCTCCCTCCAGGTCGAGAGGGGGGAATGCATTGCATTGCTCGGCCCCTCCGGTTGCGGCAAGACGACGACGCTGCGCTGCGTCGCCGGCTTCATCACGCCGGATGAGGGCCATATCCTGCTCGACGGCACGGCGATCGAGCGGTCCCCGCCGCATCGCCGGCGGATCGGCATGGTGTTCCAGAACTACGCCCTGTTCCCGCACATGACGGCGGGCGGCAATGTCGCCTTCGGGTTGGAAATGCGTGACGTCTCCCGCGCCGAGCGCGACCAGCGGGTGACGGAGGCGCTGGCCATGGTGGGGCTCGGGCATCTCGTGGATCGCTATCCCGCGCGCATGTCAGGCGGGCAGCAGCAGCGCGTGGCCCTGGCCCGCGCCCTGGTCATCCGCCCCGACCTGCTGCTGCTGGATGAGCCGCTGTCGAACCTCGATGCCGGGCTGCGCGTGGAAATGCGGGAGGAAATCGCCCGCCTGCGCGCGGCATCCGGCATCACCACCCTGTTCGTGACGCATGATCAGGAAGAAGCCCTGGCGCTGGCGGACCGGGTGGCGGTGATGGATCGCGGCCGCATCGTCGAATGCGCGGCCCCCTCCGCGCTGACGGAAAAGCCGCGGCACCTGTTCACCGCGGGCTTCCTCGGCGCCCGCAGCGTCATCCCCGGGCGGGTGGAATACGGGCATTTCGTGATGGAAGGCGGCATCGCCATCGAGTTGCCGCCGGATGCGCCGGCGCGGCCAAGCCACCTGGTGCTGCGCGCCGCCCGGCTCTGGCTGCTGCCGCCGGTCGAGGCCGCGCTGCCGCGGGGTCAGGCGCCCTACAACCTGATGGCCGCGCACGCCGTGGTGGAAGCCGCCACGCGGCTTGATGACAGTGTTCACTACGAGGTCTCGCTCGGGTCGCAACGCGTGCGCGTGCACCGGCCCACGGCGGAACAGGCCTTCGCCCCCGGGGCCGCGGTGACGCTCTGCGCGCCGCCCGAGGCGATTGCCTGGATCGAAGATTTTTCCGAAACAACGGGAGCCACCGCATGACCATCCTGACCTCTCGCCGCCAGATGCTGGCGGGTGCCGCCGCGCTGGCCGCCCCCGCCATCTGGGGCCGCGACGCCGTGGCGCAGATCCGCCGCGGCGATGAGCTGACCGTGGGCATCTGGGGCGGTGCGCAGGAACGCATCACCCGCCTGTTCTGCGCGACGCCGCTGGAACGCCAGCACGGCGTGAAGATCAACTACGTGCTGGGCGGCACGCCGGAACGGCGCGCCCGCGCCTATGCCGAACGCGGCCGGCCGTCCTTCGACCTGCTCTACCTCAACATCTTCGAAAGCCGGCAGGCGGTGAAGGATGGGGTGACGATGGGGTCCTCCGCCAATGTGGCGAACTACGCGAACCTCTATGAGGTCGCGAAGATCGGCGGCTTCGCGGTGGCCTTCAACCCCGTCACCATCGTCTATGACCGCCGGAAGGTGGCCTCGCCGATGACCTCCTGGCGCGACTTCTGGCGCGACGACCTGCGCGGCAAGGTGATCTGGCCGACCTATCCGGGCGCCCAGGGCACGGCGGCGCTGCTGATGGCGGCGAAGGTCTGGGGCGGCAGCGAGGCGAATATCGAGCCCGCCTTCAGCAACATCGCCCGCCTGCGCCCCTTCGCTGCCATCCAGGGCAGCCAGGACCAGCTCTACGGCATGTTCGACCAGGATGTCGGCGCGGCGAGCGTCGAATTCGGCAGCTTCACCCGGAAGTATGCGGAAACCCGCAACCCGAACATCGTCATCGCCGACCCCACCGAGGGCCAGGCGATCGCCACCAATGTCGCCTGCATCACCGCCGGCACACGCAACCAGGCGCTGGCCGAGGCCTTCGTGAACCTGCACCTTTCGCCGGAGTGCCAGGCCGCCTATGCCGAGGAAATCTACTACAGCCCGACCATCAAGAACGTGTCCTTCGCCCCGGAACTGGCGGCGAAGCTTATCCTGGGCGAGGCGGCGGTGAACAAGCTGGTGGACTTCAACTGGGATACCGTGATCGCGAACCAGGCGCGCTGGTCAAGCCGCTTCACGCGTGAGATCGCGGGCTGAGCGGGAAGGACTGACGCAGCATGGGCAGGATCGGTAACGGGCTGCTGGCCCTGCCCTTTGGCCTCTGGCTCCTGGCGGCCTTCGCCGCCCCGATGGGGGCGGTGGGGCTGCTCTCGCTGCAGGAAAGCAGCGAGATGTTCGCCCCGCTGTCGCTCATCCCCTCCGGCGCGCAGTTCGGCGAGTTGCTGGGGGACCGGTTTTACCTCCGCGTCTTTTTCAGCACCTTGGCACTCGGCGTCTGCGTCGCCGCGGTCTGTGCGCTGCTCGGCTATCCGCTGGCACTGTGGCTGACGCGGCTGCCGGCGAAGTGGAAGCCGATCGGCTTCGCCATCGTGCTGGTGCCGCTGCTGACCAATGTCGTCGTCCGCTCGCTCGGCATCATCCTGCTGCTGGCGCCGCGCGGCGTGGTCAGCGCCATCGCGCAGGAATTGGGGCTGCCCCGGCCGGAGTTGCTGTTCACCTGGTTTTCCGTGGGCCTGGCGCTGACCCAGGTCTTCCTGCCCTTCATGGTGCTGGCGCTGTATGACGTGCTGGAAGGCCAGGAAAAGCGACTGGAGGAAGCGGCGGCGGGGCTCGGCGCGGGGCCGGCGGTGCGCTTCTTCCGCGTGATCCTGCCGCTTTCGCTCCCCGGGCTGCGGGGCGGGCTGATCATCACCTTCCTCCTCGCCTCGGAAGCCTACGTCTCCGCGGCCCTGGTCGGCGGCCGCAAGGTGTGGGTCAGCGGCATGATCGTGATGAAGGAGGGGATGGAGATCCTGAACTACCCCCTCGCCTCGGCACTCGCGATGCTGATGCTCGGCGCCGGCGTCGTCTTCACTTTCCTGGTCGGCCGCGCCATCGGGATGCTGACGCCCTGGGTCGCCGGGCGCGTGCCGCGCATCCGCGTATCCCTTCCCGCCGGGATGCGGCGGCCATTGGTGGCGGTGGCGGAGGCTGTGGCGCCCATCGTCTCCCGCTTCCTGCTGGCCACGGCGATCCTGCTGCTGGTCTTCCCGCTGCTGCTGGTGGTGGTGGCCAGCGTGAATGACAGCCCGCAGGCAAGCGTCGCGCAGTTCATCGGCTTCACCTGGAAATGGTACGCGGCGATCCTGGAAAACCCGCGCTACATGTCCGATGCCTGGACCAGCCTGCAACTGGCGCTGGCTTGTGTCGGCGTATCGCTGTTCCTGGCGCTGCCGGCCGCCTTTGCCCTGGTTCGCGGCGGCTTCCCGGGGCGGGAGGCGCTGGGGGCGCTCTACATGCTGCCGCTGGCGCTGCCGGGCATTGCCATCGGGCTTGGCATGTTGAAGCTGCTGCAATGGTTCACCGCCATCCCGCCCTTCCTGGGCATGCTCGCGGTGCATGTCGTGCTGGTGGCGCCCTTCATGCTGGCGCTGCTGCGGGCATCGGTATCGCAGCTCGACCGGTCACTGGAAGAAGCCGCCGGCGGGCTTGGCGCGGTGCCAGTGCGGGTGTTCCGGCGCGTCATCCTGCCGCAGCTGGCGCCGGGCATCGCGGTGGCCTGCGTCATCGGCTTCCTGATGTCCTTCGGCGAGACCACGGTTTCCGCCTTCCTGACGACAGCCCGGATGCAGACCCTGCCGGTGCGGATCTACGCCGAGGCGACCTTCAGCCTGGAGAACACGGTCAACGCCATCTCCACCATCTTCATCCTGATGACGGTGACGACGCTGCTCGTGGTGAACCGCCTGATGCCGCTGGACCGCGTCTGGAAGCGATAGCGGGGGGCGTCTTCACTA
>CANJXD010000032.1 GCA_947478535.1 Acetobacteraceae bacterium | reverse complement strand
CCCGCCGGGGTCGCGCCGCAGGCCTCGACGGGCGCCCAGACAGGTACCCCGACCGGCGCCCCCGCAACCCCCGGCGTCCCGGCGGAGGGCCTCGCTGCCCGGATGGCGGAACGCAGCATCGGCAGAATCGACGCTCCGGTCACCGTGATCGAGTATTTCTCGCTCACCTGCGGGCATTGCGCGGGCTTCCACCGCGACACCATGCCGCAGGTGAAGCGTGACCTGGTGGAGAGCGGGCGGGTCCGGATCGTGTTCCGGGATTTCCCCCTGGACGCGGTCGCGCTCGCGGCCTCCCAGGTTGCCCGCTACCTGCCGCCGGAGCGGTATGAACCCTTCGTCGCCACGCTGTTCGCGCAGCAGGATCGTTGGGCCTTCAACCGGAATTCTGACCCGAAGGAGGAATTGTTCAAGCTGGCCGCTCTCGCCGGCATGTCCCGGGCCGTCTTCGACGCTGCCATCAACGATGCCGATCTGGCGCGTGCCATCCTGGAAGCCCGGGTCTCTGGCCAACAGGCTCACAACGTCAATTCCACCCCGACTTTCGTCTTCGGCAATCGGTCGGTCCCAGGCAACATGGCCTTCGATCGCTTCTCCAGCCTCGTCGCCGAAGCCCGCTGAACGGACCTGGCGGGACCCAGTCCATGGACGCCGTTCCGCCCGAGGAGGATGGGCAGGAGGACCCCGCGCGTAGCGAGGCGCAGGCCGCAGCCGCGCGCCATGCAAGGCTGACGCGCCTGCGGATCGCAGGCTTCAAGTCCTTCGCCGAGCCGACAGTGGTGGAGGTCCTGCCCGGGCTCACGGGCATTGTTGGCCCAAATGGCTGCGGCAAGTCCAATGTCGTCGAAGCCCTGCGCTGGGCGATGGGCGAGACGAATGCCCGCTCCATGCGGGGCGGCGAGATGGATGACGTGATCTTCGCCGGCACCGCCACACGCCCCGGGCGAAACCTGGCCGAAGTCACCCTCCAATTGGAGGACGCGTCCGGGCTCGCCCCGCCGCCCAATGCCGAGGCGACTGACCTTGAGATTGTCCGCAAGATCGCACGCGGCGAAGGCAGTTCCTTCCGCGTGAACGGCCGGGAATTGCGGGCCCGCGACGTGCAGACCATGTTCGCCGATATCGGATCCGGCGCGCGGTCCTCCGCCATGGTCAGCCAGGGGCGCGTCGCCTCGCTGATCCAGGCCAAGCCGGAAGATCGCCGAGCGGTTCTGGAGGAGGCGGCAGGCATCGCTGGCCTGCGCGCCCGCAAGCACGAAGCCGAGTTGAAGCTCCGCCAGGCCGAGAGCAACCTGGCACGCGCCGAGGACCTGCTCGGCCAGATGGAAGCCGGGCGGCAGAACCTGCAACGCCAGGCGCGCCAAGCGGCGCGCTACCGGAATATCTCCGGGCTCGTCCGCCAGGCCGAGGTCGAGTGGCTCGCCATCCTCCGCGCCCGCGCCCAGGCGGCACTGGCCGAGGCCCGGGAGGCATTCTCGCTGGCGCAACGCTCGACCCGGGACGCGGAATTTGAAGCCGAAGGCGCGGCTCGCCGCGCCTTCGCCGCGGAGCAAGGCCTGCCCGGCCCGCGGGAAGCCGAAGGCGCGGCTCGGACAGCTCTGGAGCGACGGCGTGTCGAGGCGGAGACGCTGGGCGCTGAGGAAGCCCGGGCGCGTGAGGCCCTGGCCGCCGCCGAGGCGCGCCATGCTGCCCTGGCGCGAGACCTGGACCATGCCGCGCGGGTTGATGCCGACGCCCTCGCTGCACAACAGCGCCTGGATGCCGAGGCAGAGGAACTGGCGGCGATGGCGCGCGCCCTGCCCGGTCGGGCGGCGGAGGCGGAATCGCTGGAAGCCCAAGCCGCGGCCGCAGTGGAAACCGCCGCCGCAGCGGCCGACCGCGCCACCGAAGCGGCCGCGGAAGCCGCCGCCGCGGCGACTGCCCTGGCTGCCACCGAGGCTGAGGCGGCCACGCGCGCCCTACGGTTGACGCAGCAGAAGCAAAAGCTGGAAGCCGACACCGCCGCCGCACGGGCCTCGATCGTGGCGGAGGCGGACATCGCTACGTCACTCGAAGCCATCCGGCGCGAGGAAGCGTCCCTCGCCGCCTGCGAGTTGGCGCTCACCGAGGCCGAAGCCGCCCGCACCGCCGCCCAATCCGCCCATGAGGCCGCCCGGCGCATCGCCGCGGATGCCGAGACGGCGGAATCCCGCGCCGTGAACGCATTGCTGGCTGCCGAATCCGCCGCCCGCCGCGTCGCCGAACAGCATGCGCGCCTGTTGGCCGAGCGCGACGCAGCCGCCGCGGCATCGGTGCCCCCGGCGGAGATGGATGCCGCCCGTGCCGCCGCGACGCTCGCCGCCGCCGCCTTGCATGAGGCGCGGCGAGCCCTGGAGGGCGCTGAAGCCGCGCGCGCCGCCGCTCAGTCTCGCCATGAAGCCGCCCGCGCCGCAGCCAGCGAAGCCGAGGGAACCCGTGCCCGTGCCGCTGCCGAAGCCGCCGCACTCACCGAGGTTTTGCGGGCACGCGAAGTCGGTGCCGGCCTGCCTCCGGTGCTGGATAGCGTGACGGTGCCGCCAGGCCTGGAAGCCGCGCTCGGCGCAGCGATCGGGGAGGCCCTGGAAAGCCCTTTGGAGGAGGACGCGCCCCGCCATTGGCGCGCCCTGCCGCCTCTGGATCCCCTGCCCGCTCTGCCGGCCGGGGCTACGCCGCTCGCGCGCCTCGTCGAAGCGCCAGCGGCACTCTCTCGCGCCCTGTCGCAGGTGGGGTTGCTGCCGAAGGGGCTCGATGGCGCGGCGCTGATGCCGCTGCTGAAGCCCGGACAGGCCTTGGTAACCGAAGAAGGTGCCGTCTGGCGCTGGGATGGGCATTGCATCCGCGCCGGAGCGCCGACGCCCGGCGCCGTCCGGCTTGCACAGCGCAACGCCCTGCGGGCCGCCGGCATACGCCAGGACCGTGCCGAGGCCGCCGCCGCCGCTGCCGCTGCCTCAAGGCAGGATGCGGGGCTGGAGGAAGGGCATGCGCGGGCGGAAGAAGCCGAACGCAGGGAAGCGCGCGCTTCGGCCGAACGGGCGCAGGCATCAGCCACCAACACGCTGGAGCGCATTTCGGCCCGCGCCCAGCAGGCCGAACAGCGCCTGGCCGCCCTGACCCCGGCACTGCGGCGTCTCGACGAGGAACAAGACGCCGCTGGCCACGCCCTCACCGCCGCGCGGGAGGCCAGGGCGCAGGCCCCCGATGTCGCCGCCGCCCGGACCGCGCGCGGCGCCGCGGCCGCCGAGGAACAGGCCCGCATCCGCGGCGAGGCCATGGCGCGGGAGACGCGGCGCGCCGCGGAAGGCCGGCTGGCCCAGGCCCGGGAAGTCGGCCGTCGCCTCGCCGCCCGCGCGGCGGAAGCCGAAGCGCGTCGCGCAGCCCTTGAGCCCGAATTGGCACGCATCGGCGCCGAGCACGCCGCGGCCGAGACCGCCCTTGCCCAGGCGCGCACCGCCAGGGCGGCCGCGCCCGACCTCGCCGCACTGCGCGCCGAGATGGACAAGGCCCGGCTGGTGCTTGGGGAGGCGCGGGCCAATGAGGCTGCCTGCCGGGACACGCGGGCGATGCTGGCCGCCGAAGCCACCCGTATCGCTGCCCGCCATGCTGCAATCGGGCCGGAACACGAGGGATGGACCCGTCGCCGCCTCGAAGCCTCCGCGCGACGGGAGGAATTGGCCACTCGCGCCGGTGAAGCCGCGGCGGAGCGGGAAGCGCTTTCCGATGCTCCGGAGACCGCCGCCGCGCGCCACACTGCGGCGGGACGCTTGCTGACGGAGGCGGAAGAACGGCATCGCGCCGCGGCGGCGGCACTGACCGCTGCGGAACGCGAGGATCGCGAAGCCGCCCTCGCCCGTCGCAGCGCCGATGCCGCCTTCGCAGCGGCGCGGGAGAGCCAGTTGCGCGCCGAAGGCCATGCGAGCCAGGCGGAAGCGGCGGCGCTCGCCGTCGAGGAACGCATCATCGAGCGTCTCGGCGATGGCCATCCGCCTTTGCCCGACGACGTCGCGGAACTGACTGAGCAGGCCGAGGAGAAGGCCCGGAGAAAAGTCGATCGCCTGGTCAAGGAGCGGGAGGAAATGGGGCCCGTGAACCTGCGGGCCGAAACCGAACTCGCCGAACTGGACGCCACCCGTGCGCGGATCGAGTCCGAACGGCAGGAGGTCGCGACCGCGATCGCCAAGCTGCGCGGGTCCATCGGCCATCTCAACCGGGAAGGCCGGGAACGACTGCGGATCGTCTTCGACAAGGTGGATGCTGAGTTCCGCAATCTCTTCACCCGGCTGTTCGGCGGCGGCCGGGCACATCTCGCTTTGGTCGGATCGGATGATCCGCTGGAAGCCGGGCTTGAGATCTATGCGGAGCCGCCCGGCAAGAAACTGTCGTCGCTCGCGCTGCTATCGGGCGGAGAGCAAGCGCTTACGGCGCTTTCGCTCATCTTTGCCGTCTTCCGCTTCAATCCCGCCCCCGTCTGCGTTCTGGACGAAGTGGACGCGCCGCTGGATGACGCGAATGTGGAACGCCTTTGCGACCTGCTGGAGATCATGGCCGCGCCGGAAGCAGAGGGCGGCGGCGGCACACGCTTCCTGATCGTGACGCACCACGCCCTGACCATGGCGAGGATGCACCGCCTCTATGGCGTGACGATGCAGGAACGTGGCGTTTCCCGGCTGCTGAGTGTCGATCTGCAACGCGCGGTCGAACTCGCCGAAATCGGCGGGCCGGGCTGAAGGGTTCACCCCGGCAGGGCGGCAACGATTTCCTGGCGCAACTCGTCGATCAGCCGCAGCCGCCCGTCCCGCACTTCGCTGTGCCAGAACGTCCAGCCGTTGCAGGAGGGCGCTTGCTGGAGTTCCGCGCCAACCTTGTGGATGGACCCGGTGCTCGCACCACAGCGCAGCGTGCCATCGGCGCCCACGGTCGCCTGCCAGCGGCGGTGCCGGTCCGTCAGCGTGCTGCCAGCGGGGATCATCCCGCGCTCGACCAGCACGCCGAAAGCGATGCGCGGCTGCTCGCGCTTGCTGGGCAGTGCCAGGGCTGCGGATTCTGGCAACGGCTCCACCGCGTCGATCCGCGCCCGGGCGGCCGCGGCATAGGTCTCATCGCGCTCGATGCCGATGAAGCGCCGGCCCAGCCGCTTCGCCACGGCGGCCGTCGTCCCGGTGCCGAGGAACGGGTCGAGCACCACTTCACCCGGCGCCGTGCAGGCCACCATCACACGGTGCAGCAGGGCTTCCGGCTTCTGGGTCGGATGGAGCTTGGCGCCGTCGGCCCCTCGCAGCCTTTCCGCGCCGGTGCAAAGCGGAAAATACCAGTCGCTCCGCATCTGCACGTCGTCGTTCAGGGACTTCATCGCGGCGTAGTTGAAGCGGTAGCGGGATTCCGGGCCACGCGCCGCCCAGATCAGCGTTTCATGCGCATTGGTGAAGCGTCGGCCGCGGAAATTCGGCATCGGGTTCGCCTTGCGCCAGATGACGTCATTGAGGATCCAGTAGCCCAGATCCTGCATGGCCGTGCCGAGGCGGAACACGTTGTGGTAGCTGCCCACCACCCACAGAGTCCCGTCCTTGCGCAACACGCGGCGGCATTCGGACAGCCATTCGCGCGTGAAGGCATCATAGGCGGCGAAATTGGCGAACTGGTCCCAGGCGTCATCCACCCCGTCCACGATGCTGTCATCCGGACGGCGCAGCTCACCCTTCAGTTGAAGGTTGTAAGGTGGATCGGCGAAGATGGCATGGACCGACGCCGGCGGCAGGCGCCGCAGCGTGGCAATGCAATCGCCAACCATCACCACATCAAGCGGCAGGTCGAGACCCGTCCCCATGGTTCCGCTCAAATTCCCTGCGAATCGAAGCTTCACCATGCGCGGCGCCGAGTCGCTGCGTCAACCGACCGGGCGAGCGAAGGCCATCGAAGCCTGGTCCACAGGCGCGAAACCCCGGCGATGGTGGCGTGTGGGACCCACAGCGGCGAGCCTCAGCCGGTGTTCCAGGGTCGGATAGCCCTGGTTCCGCGCAAAGCCCCAGCCGGGATGCCGCGCATCAAGCAGCGCCATCGCCCGATCCCGCGTCACCTTGGCAAGAATGGACGCCGCGGCGATGGAAAAGCTTTTCGCATCCCCGCCGATCACGCATCGCGCCTCGCAGGGCAGTTCCGGCAGTAGATGGCCATCCACCAGCGCCAGTGACGGCAGGACCTTCAGGCGCGCCAGGGCCCTCGCCATCGCCAGATGGCTCGCCCGCAGGATGTTCAGCCGCCCGATCTCACGCACCGATGCCCCAGCGACCGCATAGTCTAAAACACCAGCCGCAGCGCCTTGCAGCAGGGCCGCGAAGGCCTGGTTCCTGCGCCTTGCGCTGAGCTTCTTGCTGTCATCCAACAGGCCCGCCATGGCCGGCGGGGGGGGGCCGTAAAACACGACAGCGGCGGCAAGGACAGGCCCGGCCAATGGCCCCCGCCCAACCTCATCGAGCCCTGCAACCAGCCCGCCCGCCGCCGCTTCAAGGGAAAAATCCGGCATTCGGCGGTGATAGCCCTGGCGACTGCGTCGCGCCTACCCCGTTCGGCGTTCGACCATCCGCAGCGCCGCGCAGAGGCGCGAGAATGCATACCAGAAGGCGCCATGGCCCATCGCACCGTGGCCTGGCACGGGTTCCGGCCCCACCGGATCGCCCCGTCGCAGTGTCGGCAGCCGTGCCTCAAATCGCCCCCGCATATTTTCGAGGAAGGCACCGGTAGCGGCCATGTACTGCTCGAGCATCTCCGCCGCGATCTCGATCTCCGCCTGCGCCTTCCCCGCCACGGTCAACGCCTTCAACCCCCGGCTATCAGCCGCGAGTTGCAGGTGCAGGCGATGCAGATCGGCCAGATGTCGGGCGATCGTCAGCCGGGCGTCACGTGCGGGGTCAGGCTTTGCAGGATCGAGGCTTGTCGGATCGGTCATCCCTGCACCCTGCATGGACACGCCTTGCGAACCGGTTAACGCCGGAATCCACAGATCACGAAGACTCGAGGCGGCACGACCAGTGGCTCCACGGGGAAGCGGGGCGGGAAGCCCTGCGGATGCTTTGCATAGTTACTGCTGGTCTGGCTCCAATCCGGGTGGCTCATGGTCGCTTCCTGATGGCAGCAAGGTCCTCGGCCGTATCGACGTCCCGCAAGGGTCGCAGCAACGCCACGCGACGGTCCTGGAAATTCCGCAGGGTGTCGGCCAGTGTGTGCTCAGTGGACCAGCGGACATTGACGAAGGGCGTGGCTGGCTTTCGCGGCCCGAAGCCCACGAGCCAGTATCCTCCATCCTCCGCAGGGCCGAATACCGCGTCGGCGCGGCCCAGCGCGCGGAACGCCGCGGCGATGTCGGCGCTGGCAATGCCCGGAATATCACTCCCGATCAGGACGGCCCGCCGATGCCGGGCCAGCGCCCTCTGCATGCGCTGGCCGAGATCGCCGCGCCCCTGCGGAACCCTTGGCAGGGAGACGGGCCAACGCGCCCGCGCATGATCCGGCGTCGCGGCCAGGAAGCAGTCCCATCGCCGGTCCCGCACGACCGCTCTCAGCAGCAAGGAGAGTTGGGTCCGATAGAACCGCAGCGCGCCCATCGCCCCGATGCCGCGCGCCAGGCGACGCTTGAGCGTGCCGAGCCGGGGCACCCGCGCGAAGACGATGAGAGCATCGCCCTTCATCGGCGCGCCCCCCCGGCATAGAGGCGTGCGATGCGGGCCGGCGGCACGCCGCACAGCCAGAGCGACAGACAGAACAGGTTACGGGCCGATCGTGCCACCCATCCATCACGTCGCCAGCGCTCCGCACTGGTCAGCGCGGCCACCGGCAGCGCACCGATACGGGACCGCCCAAGCCGCCAGACCAGATCCACATCCTCCATCAACGGCAGGGCCCGCATGCCACCGACCGCTGCCAGCAGGCTAGAATGGATCAGCAGCGCCTGGTCGCCATAGGGCAGCCGCAGCAGCCGGCAGCGCAGCGCCACCACCCGCTCCAGCCATCGCGCGGCGGCAGAGCCATCATCCAGCGCGAGGCGGAAATGCCAGGCCCGGTGGTCGCCGTCCGACGCCTGCATCACTTCGGCGACCGCCTCCGCCCACCCGGCACCAAGACGGGTATCGGCATGCAGCAGAAGAAGCCAGGGGCCATGCGCGGCCGCGATTCCGGCCGCAAGCTGCCCCCCACGCCCCCGGGGCGCCAGGATAGCGCGGACACCAGTCTCGACGGCCAATGCCACCGTCGCATCCGCGCTCCCGCCATCCACCAGCAGGATTTCACCCGGCGCTTCGCCAAGGGCAGCCAGCGTTTCAGGCAGGGTTCCCGATGCGTTCAAGGCGGGGATCACCACGGAGAGCCCCGGCAACGCAGGTGCGGCGACATGGCCATCAATTCTCATTTTGTTCTTGACGCATGCGCCAGAGATGCCCCACCTTGCATGAGAACAAACCAGGAAATAGAGGACCCCTACGATGCCGGATGGAGGCGCCTCCGTCATGCCCTCCCTCGCCCGAAAGGGACGAGGCGCCGTCACCAACCCCGCGGTGCGGTTCGAGGGCACGCGCACCGAAACCTGGGATGATGGCTGGGGAACGCTGGCGGCGGAATTCGCTGACCTCCCGCCGCTGCCGACGACGCTGACGCGGGAGAATGCGCGCAGCGCCCTGTCCTGGAATGACAGCCCGGATATCGGCTTCGATCGGTCCCTGAACCCCTATCGCGGCTGCGAGCATGGCTGCGTCTACTGCTACGCGCGGCCGAGCCACGCCTATATCGGCATGTCGCCCGGCCTCGATTTCGAAACCAGGCTGATGTTCAAGCCGAACCTGCCGGAGTTGCTCGAGAAGGAACTCTCGAAGCAGGGCTATGAGGCGAAGCCGGTGGCGCTGGGGGCGAATACCGATCCCTACCAGCCGGTGGAGCGTACGCTCGGCATCACCCGGCGTGTGCTGGAAGTGCTGGAGCGCTTCGGCCATCCCGTGACGATCGTGACCAAGGGCGCGGGCGTGCTGCGGGATATGGATATCCTCAAGCGGCTGGCCGCGCGCAATCTCGTGCATGTATGCCTCTCCATCACCACGCTCGACGTGAAACTGGCCCGGGTGATGGAACCGCGCGCCGCTTCGCCTCTCCGGCGCCTGGCGGCAGTCACGGAACTGGCGCGCGCCGGCATACCGGTCGGCGTGCTGGCCGCGCCGATGATCCCCGGCCTCAACGACATGGAACTCGAACGGATCCTGGAGGCCTCGGCCCGTGCCGGGGCCAGCAAGGCCGGCTATGTGTTGCTGCGCCTGCCACTCGAGATCAAGGCGATGTTCGAGGCATGGTTGCGCGAACACCACCCGGACCGTGCCTCCCGCGTCCTGGCCCTGGTGCGGGAAACGCGGGGCGGCGCGCTGTACGATGCGCGCTTCGGCACCAGGCAGACGGGCACAGGGCCCTATGCGGAGTTGCTGGCGCAACGCTTCAAGGTCGCGCTGCGCCGGGTCGGCATGGAAGGGCGCAACGGCAGCATGAGCGCCAGACTGGATTGCTCCCAGTTCCGCGTGCCCGGACCAGCGCGGGCCGAGCAATTGGCGCTCCTGTAGCTACTTGCCGACTTTTGCGAGGACCTCCGCCCGCAAGAAGCGTTCGACCAGCAGCATGAAGGCAACGCTTGGCACCAGCAGGATCAGCGCCGTGATGGCGGCTGTCTGCATATTGCCGCCGGCCGCGGCGCTGAACAGCAAAAGCGGCAGGGTCCTGACCTCTGGCGCGCCCACGAAATAGCTGGCGGTGAATTCGTCGAGCGATTCGAGAAAGACGAAGACCGCACTTGCCGCGATGCCGGGCGCGGCCAGCGGCAACGTCACGTTCCGAAACGCCCGAAAGGCGGAGGCGCCCATGTTCCGCGCCGCGAGTTCCAGGTCGTCATCCACTGCGGCGAAGGCCGCGGTAGCGATCCAGATCGAATAGACCAGACCATGCGCCGAATGCACCAGCACGACGCCAGGCACCGTGCCGTTCAGGCCAAGGCTGAAGAAGATGCGCGCGACGTTGATGTAGACTGGCAGGTTCGGAAAGGCCTGCGGCAGCAGGAACAGCAGCAGGATCACCGCCCGCCAGCGCAGATTGGCCTTGGCCAGCGCCCAGGCCGCCGGCACCGAAACCAGCAGGCAGACCATCGTGGTCAGCGCCGCGATCCAGATGGAAAGCCAGAGCGCCTCCATCGCCTGGCCTTCGGGCCGAAACACCCGCTCCCAGAACCGGAAGCCGTATTGGCTCGGCAAGCGGTTCGGCCAGAACCAGGACTCCGCCACCGACCACAGCACGAGATTGACCAGCGGCCCGAAGATGAAGAAGGCGATGAGGCCAAGCACGATGCCGCGCGGCAGCCACCATAGCAGGGACGGCCGCGCCATCAGGCCCGCCCCCCGTCGCGCTCATTTACGGATTGCCGGAGCCAGGCCCAGGCCACCAGGCCCGTCACCATGCAGGAGACGAGTCCGAGCGCATTCGCGGTCCCGTAATCCCCCAGCGAGTTGATGCGCCACGCCATGGCGACGGTCAGCATGGTCGGGCTCTGCCCGCTGATCATCAGCGGCACCGACAGCACAGACATCATGGTGACGAAGGACAGCACGAGTGCGACCATGATGTTCCGCGCCACCTGCGGCACGATGATGCCCAGCAAGATCCGCAGTCGCCCGGCGCCCAGGTTCTGCGCCGCCTCGATCCCTGCACGGTCCAACGCCGCCATGGCTCCGGCGACCAGCAGCGTGGCGAAGGGCAACTGCTTCCAGACGAAAGTGATAATGATGCCGCGCCAATCCAGGAAGGATTGCGCCCATTCCTGCGGCATCAGGCCGAGATAGACGAAGGTGTTGTTCATCAGCCCGTTCTGGCCGATGAAGCCGCGCATGGCCTGCGCGGCGACGATGAACGGAATGAACAACGGCCAGCGGTACATCGCGCCCAATACCTTCAGCGCGATCCGCGAACGGCCGAGCGTCAGGTAGCCGCCGATCGCGACGGCGCCGAGGCCAATCAGGGCGGTGGAGGCCGCCACGATCACGAGGGTGAACAGCAGGTCGGTGCGATAAAGTCCGAAGGCCCGCACAATGTTGTCGAAGGTCGGCCCGCCCGCCCCCTCGAAGGCACCAGCCACCGAAAGCCCGAGCGGTATCAGGAAGAACGCACCAACGACCGCGAGGGCGGGCGCGAGCAACAGATAGGGGAAAATACGGTTCACATTTGGCCCGGGTAATACGAACCCCGCCCCATACCCGCATCGCCTGGCATGGGGCGGGCGTGTCTCAGTTCAGCACCACGCGCTCATAGGCTTCCTGGATGGCGCGCATGAAATCGGCCTGCGGCATCGGCCGCGCGCCACGCGCCAACTGTTCTGGCCCGACGTCGCGGAACAGCCGGTCCCAGGTCTGGCGGTCGAGGTGCTGCTGGACGTGTTGCGCATCGATGCCCGGCAGCCAGTTGAAGCGCTTGACGATGCCCTCCGCCTGCACCGGCGGGCTGGTGGCGAGTTCGACGAAGCGGCGCGCCACATCGGTATTCGCCGCGCGCGCAGGGATCACATAATACATGGGCTGGCCCGGCAGACCGGTTTCCGGCAGCAACAGGCGCAGATCCGGGCTCAGCCGGCCTTCCGCCTGCCACGTATAGAACATGTCCATCCACACCGGGCCCATGTCGATCTCGCCACGGTTCAGTGCATCAAGAGTGCCGGCATTGCCCGGCGTGATGGTTGCGCTGCGGTTGAACTCCCGCAGACGCTGCAAGGCCGGCGTCAGCGCGGTCACCGCCTCGACATCGAAGGGCCCCTCGATCAGGCGGCGCTGATCGGGCCCGAAGGCGTAGGCCCAGCCGAAGACGAAGCCGACGCCGGACATGCCGCCGCGGATGCCATTATACCCAAACCGCCGCGGGTTCTGCCGGGCCCAGGCTTCCAGCCCCACGAAATCGGCGGGCGGGCTGGCAACACGCGCGGGGTTGTAGGCGATGGCGACCTGGCTGTTGAACATCGGCATGACGAAGCCATCGACATTCTGGCCGAGCGCGTTGCGCGTCACGGCGCTGGTGGCCAGGCTGCCATTGGCGGATTGCTCACGGTACCGCGCCAGCAGACCCTCCGCCACCATCCGGCCAGCCATGGTCTGGTGGACCACGGCGACATCGACATCGACGCTCTGCGTATTCGCGCGACGCTGCGCCTCCAGCCGTTCCCAGATGCGCTGGCTGCCGCCATCGCCGGGGCCGGTCCCGATGGCGCGCACCGTCACGCCCGGATTCTGCCGCTGGAACAGCGGGCCGAGATAGTCGGTGATGTAGTCCACCATGTTCTGGTCGCCCGCGGTCAGCACATTCAGCGTCACGCGCTGCTGGGCGGCAGCGGGCACGAACGAGCCGGGCAGGACAGGCAGCGCGATCGCAGCGCTGCCGAGGAGAAGATGACGACGACGCATGGCCTTTGGCCTCCCTCGTGTGGTTTCTTGCCGTTAGTGCGCCGCGACTGCGGCGGGATGACGAACCGATGATGCTTCCGTGTCAGCGAAAAGATGCGCGGCTTCCACCGGAATACCCAACCGGACCTGCTCTCCCGGTGCCAGGCGATCTGGCACGTCCACCAGCGCCTCCGCCTCCCCGACCCGAATGGCAGCCCGCCAGCGGCCGCCGGGATAGGCGGAATGGGCGACGATGCCGTGGAACACCAGGCCATCCAGCACTTCACCCGGCGCCAGCACCCGGGCTTCCTCGGGCCTGAAATAGACCATCGCCCGCCCGGTGGGTGGCGCGCGGTGCGGGTCCAGCGGCATCGGCGCCTCATCCTCCGCCGCCATCGCCAGGGCGCCCGGCAGAATCCGGGACGGCAGGCGGTTGGTTGCACCCAGGAAGTCCGCGACATAGGCCGAAGCTGGGCGCCGCCACAGTTCCTCGGGCGCCCCAGCCTGCGCGATCCTCCCACCCTCCAGGATGACGATCCGGTCGGCGAGGATCATCGCCTCCTCCCGGTCGTGGGTCACGTGGATGGCGGTGATACCGAGTGCGCGTTGCAGCGCACGCAACTCATGCCGCACCCCCTCCCGCACCCGTGCATCGAGGTTCGACATCGGCTCGTCGAGCAGCAGGATCTCGGGGTCAATCGCCAGCGCCCGCCCCATCGCCACGCGCTGTCGCTGTCCGCCGGAGAGCTGTCCGGGCAGGCGGCTGCCGAGCCCTTCCAGGCGCAGCAACCGCAGCATCTCCTCCACCCGCCGGGCGATCCCGGCGCGATCCATCCCGCGCACGGCAAGGCCGTAGCCGATGTTCTTCGCCACCGTCATGTGCGGCCACAGCGCGTAGCTCTGGAAAACCATCGCCGCGCCGCGCGCTTCCGGCGGCGCCTGGGTGATGTCTCGGGTCCCGGCGAGCACCCTGCCTGCATCGGGCTTGATGAAGCCCGCTATCGTACGCAGCAACGTCGTCTTGCCGCACCCTGAGGGGCCCAGCAAGGCAACGAACTCCCCGGCCTCGACGGCGAGCGAGACCTCGTGCAGCACCTTGGTGCGGCCATAGCCGACGACCAACCCTTCGATCGAGAGGGGCACGCCGCGGCGGTCAGACTGTGTTTCCATCCGGCAGGGAGGCTAGCGCGCGAAGCCCGGCGGCGCCAAGCAGGCGCACTCAGTTCTGCGAAACCCCGGCGGATTCTACCTCCGGCGCCCAAACGCGGACGAAATCCACCACCACCGCCTGGAAGCCCGGAGCGTCGAGTGGCCTGGCGGGGGGGTAGAGTCCCGCCGCTTCCAAGCGCCGGGCGGTATCCGGCAATGCAACGATGGCATTCACTGCCATGTTGATGCGGACGACAAAAGCAGGAACAAGGCTGCGCGGTCCCGAGATGCCGGTCCAACTCGTCGCACTCAGCGCCGGGAATCCCAGCGAGGCGTGGGTCGGAACCCCGGAAGCGGCAGGAATGTATCGAGGGAGGAGACTGCCGGCGCCCGCGCCTGCCCTCCGGTGATCGCCCCGATCATACCCGCCAGCGGCGTCAGCAGGCTGTCCACGCCCCCGCCAATCAGATCCTGCAAGGCCGGACCGATCCCGCGATAGGGCACATGCACCAGCCTTGCCCCGCTGACCGCGCCCAGCATTTCGCCTTGCAGGTGCTGCAACGAACCAACGACAGTCGAGGCGAAGGCCTGCCCCTGCGGCCGCCCACGCGCTATGTCAAGGAACTCGGCCAAGGTCCGAACCGGGCTCGCCGTTGGCACCAGCAGGACGGTCGGCGTTTCCGCCACCATGGCAAGGTGGGTGAAATCCCGGTCGCTGTCATAGGGCGCGTTGGGCGCCGCCAAGGGAAAGATCCCATGCGGCGAGGTGTTGGAAATGACCAGGGTACTTCCATCCGGCGTCGCCCGCGCCATCGCCTCCGCACCCAGCATGCCGCCGGCGCCCGAGCGGCTCTCGATGATGATCGTCTGTCCGAGCGCAGCCGACAGGGGCGGTGCTACGATCCGTGCCGTGACGTCGGAGGCGCCGCCCAGCGCAAAAGGCACAGTCATGCGGATGGCGGGACCGCCGTATTGGGCGGCCGCAACCATCGGAATGAGCCGGAAGCAGGCAAGCAGGCCGCGCCTGGGATCTCTCCGACAGCTGCACCCGGTAGGCCCGCAACCACCATGCCGGAAGCCCCCCCTCGCCCTCGGGCCGCCGGCGCACTAGTTTCCGGCCCATGCGCTATATCTCGACCCGCGGCGAGGCCGCGCCCCGTGATTTTGAAGGCGTCCTCCTTGCCGGGCTGGCAGAGGATGGCGGCCTTTTCATGCCGGAAACCTGGCCGGTCCTGACCGCCGCCGAATGGCGCGCCCTACGCGGGCTGCCCTATGCGGACTTGGCGGCCCGGATCCTGGCCCTGTTCACCGGTGGCCAGCCGGATCACGCCACGCTGCTGCCAATGCTGCGCCAGGCCTATGCCGGCTTCGGCAACCCTGCCGTGGCGCCACTGGTGCAGTTGGACCACCGAACCTTCGCGCTGGAGCTGTTCCATGGCCCGACGCTCGCCTTCAAGGACATGGCGATGCAGGCCCTCGGCCCGCTTTTTGACCATGTGCTGACCCGGCGCGGCGAGCGCGTGACCATCGTCGGCGCGACAAGCGGTGATACCGGTTCCGCCGCCATTGAGGCCTGCCGGGACCGGGAGGCGATCGATATCGTCATCCTCCACCCCGAAGGCCGCACCAGCGAGGTGCAGCGCCGGCAGATGACGACGGTTCTCTCGGCCAATGTGGCGAACCTCGCCATCGAGGGGTCCTTCGATGATTGCCAGGACCTCGTGAAGGCGATGTTCGCCGATGCGCCCTTCCGCGATGACATGCATCTGGCGGCGGTCAATTCGATCAACTGGGCGCGCGTCGCGCTGCAGATCCCCTATTACGTCTATGCGGCACTCGCGCTCGGCGCGCCGGACCGCGAAGTGGCCTTCAGCGTGCCGACCGGCAATTTCGGCAACGTCATGGCCGCCTGGGCCGCGCGACGCATGGGCCTGCCGATCGCGCAGCTCATCATCGGCTCCAACCGCAACGACATCCTGACGCGCTGGCTCAGCGACAACGACATGACGGTGCGCTCGGTCGAGCCTTCGCTGTCTCCGTCCATGGACATCCAGGTCAGCTCCAACTTCGAGCGCCTGCTGTTCGAGCTGATGGGCCGTGACGGCGCCCTGACGGCGGAGACGATGCGCCGCTTCCGCGCCGAAGGCCGGATGCCTGTGCCGGATCAGGCTTGGCGGGAAGCGCGCCAGATCTTCCGCGGCTTCGCGCTGGATGATGCCGGCACGCTGGCCGAGATCGGCCGCCTGCATGCCCAGGGCTATCTGGCGGACCCGCACACCGCGGTCGGCACCGCCGCCGCCATGGCCGTGCCGCCATCCGACCCCGGCATCCCCGTGGTGGTCGCCGCCACGGCCCACCCCGCGAAGTTCCCGGATGCGGTGCGCCAGGCGACCGGCAGGGAAGCCCCCCTGCCACCGCGCCTGGCCGACCTATATGACAGGCCGGAGCGACTGGCGCGGCTTCCCGCCGACCTGACCGCGATCGAGGCCTTCGTGCGGGCCCATGCCCGCCGCAATACGCCCTGAGGGCGAACGCAACACGCCCCTAGGGCGAAGGAACACCTGGACGACATGAACGACGCCATCCGCCTGACGCGCCTGCCGAACGGCCTCACCGTGGTCTCGGAGACGATGCCACGTGTGGAAACCTGCTCCATCGGCGCCTATGTCCATGCCGGCACGCGGCACGAGGCAGCGGCGGAGAACGGTGTCTCCCACTTCCTCGAACACATGGCCTTCAAGGGCACGACGCGGCGGGACGCGGCTTCCATCGCGCGGGAGATCGAGAATGTCGGCGGGCACCTCAACGCCTATACCTCCCGCGAGAATACCGCCTTCTACGCCAAGGTGCTGAAGGAGGATCTGGCCCTCGCCGCCGATATCCTCGGGGACATCCTGTCGCATTCGACCTTCGTGCCGGAGGAGCTGGAGCGCGAACGCGGCGTCATCCTCCAGGAAATCGGCCAGGCGAACGACACGCCGGATGACATCGTCTTCGACCATTTCCAGGCTACCGCCTATGGCAGCCAGGCCATGGGCCGCCCGGTCCTCGGCACTGAGGACACCATCAAGGCGATGAGCCGGGAGGCGCTGACCGGCTACATGCGCCGCCACTATGGCCCGAGCCGGATGGTCGTCGCCGCTGCCGGCGCGCTGGAGCATGAGGCGTTGCTCGACCTCGCCAACCGCCACTTCGCCGACCTGCCGGTGCCGGAGGAGGCACCGCCGGAGCCCGCTCGCTACACGGGTGGCGAGTTCCGGGAGGATCGTGACCTCGACCAGGTGCATCTGGTCTTCGGCTTCCCCTCCGTCCCGGCGACGGACCCGCTGCACACGCCGACGCAACTGCTCTCGACCCTGCTCGGCGGCGGCATGTCCTCTCGCCTCTTCCAGGAAATCCGGGAAAAGCGCGGGCTCGTCTATTCCATCTACTCCTTCGCCTCGCCCTTCGCGGATGGTGGGCTGTTCGCCGTCTATGCCGGCACGGGCGAAGACCAGGCGGAAGAGCTCGTGCCGGTGGCACTGGAAGAACTCCGCAAGGTCCAACGCAACGTGACGCAGGATGAGCTGGACCGCGCAAAGGCGCAGCTCCGGGCTTCCCTGCTGATGTCCCTCGAGAGCACCGGCAGCCGCTGCGAACAGCTGGCGCGGCAGCTTCAGGTCCACGGCCGCATCATCCCCGTCGAGGAAACCAAGGCGAGGATCGCGGCTGTGACGATCGAGCAGGTGCAGGAAGCCGCCTCCCGCGCCTTCAGCGGCGCGCCGACGCTGGCTGCTGTAGGCCCCGCCGACAAGGTGCCTGGCCTTGACGCAATCAAGGCGGCGCTGGCCGCATGACCAATCCCGCATTGCTCGCCGCCCTGGTCGCGGCGGCGAAACGTGCCGGCGCCGATGCGGCCGATGCGCTGCTGGTGGAGAATGCGTCGCTTTCGGTCTCCCGCCGTCTCGGCAAGATCGAGCAGTTGGAACGCGCGGAAGGGTTCGATCTCGGCCTGCGCGTCTTCATCGGCAAGCGCCAGGCGATCATCTCCTCCACCGACCCGAACCCGGCAGGCTTCGCCCAGTTCGCGGAACGTGCCGTGGCGATGGCGAAGGTGGTGCCGGAGGATCCTTACGGCGGGCTGCCGGACCGTTTCGATCCGCCACGGGATGTCGGGCCGCTCGATCTGCTCGACCCCACCGAGCCGACAGCGGAAGAGCTGATCGAACGGGCCGCTATCGCGGAAGAAGCCGCGCTCGCGGTGCAGGGCGTGACGAACAGCGAGGGTGCCGATGCCGGCTGGAGCCGGGTGCGCGTCGCACTCGCCATGTCAAACGGCTTCGCTGGTGAATACGCCCGCTCCTCCCACAGCCTGTCCTGCACGGCGCTGGCCGGGGCCGGCACGGCGATGGAGCGGGACTATGAATGGTCCTCCGTCGTCCATCTCGCAGACCTCGATGACGCCGCCACCATCGGCCGCCGCGCGGCGGAAAAGGCCATCGCCCGGTTGAACCCCGTGCGGGCGAAGACGGCACGCCTGCCGGTGGTGTTCGATCCCCGCGTCTCGGCCTCCCTGCTCGGACACCTGACCTCGGCGATCAATGGCGCGTCCGTCGCCCGAGGCACGTCCTTCCTGCGCGAAAGCCTCGGCAAGCAGGTGCTGGCCAAGGGGATGACGGTGCGCGACGACCCGACTCGTCGCCGCGGCCTGCGGTCCCGCCCCTTCGATGGGGAGGGAATGGCGGGAACCGCCCGCGCCATCGTCGAGGATGGCGTCCTGACCACCTGGATCCTCGATTGGCGCAGCGCCCGCCAGCTTGGCCTGGTGAGCACGGGCCATGCCAGCCGCGGCACCGGCGGCCCTCCCGGCCCCGCCGCGAGCAACCTCTGGCTGGAACCGGGCGGGCTGACGCCCGTGGCGCTGATGGCCGATATTACCGAGGGTCTTTACGTGACGGACCTGATCGGCATGGGCGTCAACGCCGTGACCGGCGACTACAGCCGCGGTGCCGCCGGCTTCATGATCCGCAATGGCCAGCTTGCAGAAGCGGTCAGCGAAATCACCATCGCCGGGCACCTGAAGGACATTCTCCTGAACATGGTGGCCGCGAATGACCTGGTGTTCCGCCGCGGCAGCGATGCACCGACCATTCGCGTCGAAGGTCTGACCCTCGCCGGCGCGTGACCGCCAGGCGGCGCCCACTCGCGATACCGTCAGAGTCGTTCGGCGAAACAATGCGAAATACAGTTGCCGGACAATGGGGCTATGCTACCTATGCGAGCAATTCTGAGCGAAGCCACACCCTGGCATTCCGCTCGGCGCTGACGGAGGTGCCCGACATGGCTCAGGCGACCCGCGTGACAGCCTTCGAGGCGGAAACCCGCCTCGCCCTGCTTCTGGACCTCGTCGAGAGGGGACAGACCGTGACTATCATGCGACGCGGGGAGCCCGTGGCCTGCCTCGCCCCGGTACATGCCGAGAGCGAGACAAAACTGGAGTTGCTCTCCCTGCCGCGCCGGTCCTGAGCCGCCAGGGCCAGGTCGAACCCCCCTCGTCCAGCTCACCGCCTTCTCCGTCGCCTGATTACGCGCCCTTCAGGCGAGCTCGCCGCGATTCTCCCGAAAATGGGCATTCGCAATCCGCCGCAAGCATCCCTATATTACATGTCTGAAAGGCCGCCGCATCGAACCGCGCGGAGGCCAGGCGTCGGTCGCAAGACCCAAACACTCGGAGACACAGGAACACCATGCGCCTTACCGCTCGCATCATGACCGCTCTGGCCGTTGCGGCCCTGGCCCTCGGCCCGGCCCTGGCCGAAGCCCGGCCTGGCGGCAGTTCGTCCTCCGGCAGCCGAGGCAGCCGGACTTCCAGCGCGCCGCCCTCGACGCAGACCGCGCCGGGCACGACGCAACAGTTCCAGCGCACCCAGACGCCGCCGAGCCAGCCGGCCGCGCCCGGCGTCGGCAACCAGGCCGCGCCGCGCCCCGCCGCGCCGGCTCCCCAGGGGGGCTTCTTCAGCCGTAACCCGCTGATGGCGGGCCTCATGGGCGGCCTCCTCGGCGCCGGCCTATTCGGGCTGCTGTCCGGCTCCGGCCTGTTCGGCGGCATGGGCGGCTTCGCCAGCATCCTCGGCCTGCTGCTCCAGGTCGCGCTGATCGGTGGCCTCGTCTTCCTGGTGATGCGCCTGATCCGCTCTCGCCGCCCGGCCGTCGCCGGCCCCGCAGCCTACGCGCGTGAGATGGAACAGCCCGCGGCCCAGCCGATGGGCAATGCCTCCGGCATGGCCATGGCCAAGGGTGCGCCCGTGGCGAGCCAGCCGGTGGAGATCGTGGCGGCCGACTACCAGGCGTTCGAGCGCACCCTGGTGGACATCAACGCCGCCTGGTCGCGCCAGGACCTGGAAGCGCTGCGCCGCATCGCGACGCCGGAGATGACGAACTACTTCGCGCAAGACCTGTCGGACCTCCGCGCCCGCGGCTGGACCAACACGACTTCCGATGTCCGCCTCGACGCTGGTGACCTCTCCGAGGCCTGGAACGAGGAAGGCCAGGACTACGCGACGGTGGCCATGCGCGTCTCCATGGTGGACGTGACCCGCGCCGCGGATGGCTCCGTGCAGGAAGGCCACCCGACGAACCGCACTACGGCGACGGAGATGTGGACCTTCGTTCGCTACCCCGGCGAGGCCTGGAAGCTTTCGGCCATCCAGCAGACCGGCTGAGCCAGGGCAGCTTCTCGCATTCCAGATAACCCTCCTCTGCCTCGGCGGGGGAGGGTTTTTTCTTGCCTACACCGGTGCCAGCGCCGCGTGCGGCGCGGCTGGCGGTTCGACGCGAATCGCGTCACCCGGAAAGACCTCCCCTCCCACCACCACAACCGCCATCACGCCGGCCTTGCGGACGAGTTCGCCTGCCGCATCCCGGTCCAGCACAGCCGCCAGCGCCCCCTTCTGCCAGGATTCGATCTGATGGCAGGGGTTGCGCAGCCCCGTCAGTTCAACGGTCGCCGTGGCGCCCAGATGCAATTGCGTGCCGCACGGCATGGCCAGCAGGTCGATCCCCCGCGTCGCGACGTTCTCCCCCATTGAGGCCGGCGGCACGGCAAAGCCTCGCATCGCCAGTTCATCGAAGAGTTCGGATTGGATCAGGTGCACCTGCCGCAAATTCGGCTGGCTCGGG
>CANJXD010000031.1 GCA_947478535.1 Acetobacteraceae bacterium | reverse complement strand
GGGGTGATGGCCGCCGCCGCGACCCTGGCGCAGAGCGGCCTCACCAATGCCATCACCTATGACATGGGCGGCACCTCCACCGATGTCGCGTTGATCGCCGGTGGGGTGCCGGAGGTTTCGGCCGAACTCTCCATCGCCTATGGCCTGCCGATCCACCTGCCGATGGTCGATGTGCGGACCGTGGGCGCCGGCGGCGGCTCCATCGCCAGCCTCGATCGCGCCGGCATGCTGAAGGTCGGGCCGGAAAGCGCCGGCAGCCAGCCCGGCCCGATCTGCTACGGCCGCGGCGGCACGCGGCCGACCATCACGGATGCCAATCTCGTTCTCGGCCGGCTCGACCCCGCGCGACTGCTGGCCGTGCGCGATGCCGTGCCGATGGCCCAGGTGCGGGACGCCTTCGCACGGGATATCGCCACACCACTTGGCATCAGCGTGGAGGCGGCGGCAGAAGCCGTGATCCGCCTCGCCAATGTGCACATGACCGGCGCCATCCGCCTCGTCTCGCTCTCCAAGGGCCATGACCCCCGCGATTTCCACCTGTTCGCCTTCGGCGGCGCCGGGCCGCTGCATGCGGTGGCGCTGGCGCGGGAAATCGGCATCCCCGAAGTGCTGATCCCGGCGCGGCCGGGGCTCACGAATGCGCTGGGCTGCCTCGTCGCCGATCTGCGGCAGGATTTGGTGAACACGCTCAATCGCGGCCTGTCCGAGATTCCCGCCGAGGAGATCGCCGCCACCCTCGCCGCGCAGCGCGAACGCGGCCTCGCCGCCGTGCTGGCCGATCCCGCGCAGGTGGAGGACACCGTCATCCTGCATTCCGCGGATATGCAGTTCCGCGGCCAGACGCATCTGATCCGCGTCGCCCTGCCGCGCGCCGCGATGGACATCGCGGACATCCAGGCCGCCTTCGAGGCCGCCTATTTCGCCCGCTTCCGCGTGGAGTTGCCGGAAATCCGCGCCGTGCTCGTCAACCTCAACACCTCCGTCATCGGTCGCCGCCGCCGCTTCGCCCTGACCGGCCTGCTCGACGCCGGCTTGCGCGCCGGTGGCCTGGACGCCGCGCGCATCGGCGAACGCCCGCTCCATGCCGAGGGCGCCTGGCACCAGGCCACGGTGTGGCAGCGCGAAGCCCTGCCGGAAGGCGCCATCATCGCCGGCCCCGCCATCATCCAGCAGGCGGATGCGACGACCATTCTGGAGCCGGGATCGCGCGCCATCGTCGATGCCATCGGCAATCTGCGGGTGACGGCATGATGGATGCGCTGACCCTCGCGGTCATCCAGGCGGGGTTGCAGCAGGTCTGCAATGAGATGGACATCGCCTTCTCCCGCAGCGCGTTTTCGCCGGTGATCGCCGAAGCGGATGACCGTTCCGATGGCATCTATGCGGCCGAGGATGGCGCGCTGATCGCACAGGGCGAGCTGGGCCTGCCCATCTTCGTCGGCACCATGGCGCATTCGGCCGCGCATCTGGTGCGGCTGATCGGCGAGGGTGCCGTCGCCGCACCTGAGCCGGGCGACATCTACATCGTCAACGACCCCTATCTCGGCGGCACGCATCTGATGGATGTGCGCTTCTGCCGGCCCTTCTTCGTCGCGGGCGAATTGTTCTGCTGGCTGCAGAACACCGGCCACTGGCCCGATATCGGCGGCATGGTGCCTGGCGGCTTTTCCGCCCATGCGACGGAGGTGGAGCAGGAAGGCCTGCGCCTGCCGCCGGTAAAGCTGTTCAAGCGCGGCGTGCTGGACCGGGAAATCCTGTCGATCATCCAGTCCAACATCCGCGTCGCGGACCAGCGCATCGGCGACATCAAGGCCCAGGCCGCTGCGCTGCTCGTGGGGGAAGCGCGCCTGAACGAAATGGTCGCGCGCCATGGCCTGCCAACGCTCCGCGCCGCCATCGCCGCCATCAGCGACCGCGCCGCGGCGCGCATGCGCGCCGAAATCGCGCGCATCCCCGAGGGTATCTACACCGCCGAAGCCTTCGTCGATTCCGATGGCGTGGTGAATGAACCGCTGCGCATCGCGCTGACCATCACGCGGCAGGGCGATGAACTGATCTTCGACCTCTCCGGCTCATCCCCCCCCTGCCAGGGGCCGATGAATTCGGTCTGGGCCACCACCTGTTCGGCTGTCTATCTCGCGATGAAGCACATCTTCCCCGATGTGCCGATCAATGCCGGCACCTTCGCGCCGCTCCGCGTGCTGCGGCCCGAGGGCACCTTCCTCGATGCCCGCTATCCCCGCCCCGTCTCCGGCTGCGCGGCGGAGGTTTCGCAGCGGATCGCGGAGGCGGTGTTTCTCGCCCTTGCTGCCGCGCTGCCGGATGAGTTGTGGGCGGCGCCCGCCGGCACCTCCGGCAACTTCGCCCTCGGCGGCTTCGATCCCGCGCGCAGCGCCGGCTATGTGATGTACCAGATCACCGGCGGCGGGTATGGCGGCACGGCGTCGGATGACGGGCTGACGAATGGCTGTTCGACCATCGGCATCAGCAAGACCGCGCCGGTGGAAGTCATGGAACAATACTACCCCGTGCTGTTCCGCCGCTTCGCCATCCATGAAGGCTCCGGCGGCGCTGGCGCGCGGCGCGGCGGCTTCGGCGTGCATTACGAGATCGAATTGCTGCGCGGCGAGGCGCGCGCGAGCTTCGTGATGGATCACGGCCGCTTCGGCCCGCCCGGCGTGCTCGGCGGCGGCGATGGCGCCTGCAATGTCGTGAAGCTGCATCGCGGCGGCACCACCACCATTCCGCCGCATCTCTCGAAGGACCAGGGGCTTCGCCTTGTCGCCGGGGACCGGGTGGAGGTGATGACGCCCGGCGGCGGCGGCCATGGCGATCCGCTGACACGAGACCCTGGCCTCGTCGCGCGCGACGTGATGCGCGGCTACTACACGCCCGCACAGGCGGAGGCGC
Source organism: Acetobacteraceae bacterium (assembly GCA_947478535.1). The sequence continues at coordinate 18,113 of CANJXD010000031.1, read as the reverse complement.
TGTGGGGTGTGGTGATCCGCAACGGCGTGGTGGATGGAGAAGCCACCGGCGCGCTGCGGGGCCTGACCTGATGCGCTACCACCGCCCCGCCACGCTCGCCGAGGCGCTCGCGATCCGCGCCACTGCGGATGTCGCCATCCTCGCCGGCGGGACCGACATCTACCCCGCCCATGCGAACCGGCGCGCCTGGGGCGATCCCACGCACAAGGACGTGCTCGACATCAGCGCGGTGGCGGGGCTGCGATTGATCGAGGAGACGCGCTTCGGCTGGCGCATCGGCAGCCTCGCCACCTGGCGGATGATCGCCGATGCCGATCTGCCGCCGCAATTCGATGGGCTGCGGCAGGCAGCGCGCGAGATTGGCGGCGCGCAGGTGCAGAACCGCGCGACCCTCGCCGGCAATCTCTGCACCGCTTCCCCCGCCGGCGACGGCATCCCGAACCTGCTGGCGCTGGAGGCCAGCGTCGAAATCGCCTCCGGCGATGGCGCGCGGATGCTGCGCCTCGCGGAGTTCCTCACGGGTCATCGCGCGATCGCTTTGACGGGGACGGAAATCGTCACGGCGCTGCACATCCCGCGCCTGGAGCGCAGCGTCTCCGGCTTTCGCAAGCTCGGCGCGCGGCACTATCTCGTCATCTCCATCGCCATGGCCGCCGGCGTTGTCACGCTCAGTGAACGCGGGCGCATCATGGCGGCGCGGCTGGCGCTTGGCGCCTGTTCCGCCGTCGCGCAGCGGCTGCCGTCGCTGGAAGCGGCGCTGCGCGGCGTGCCGATCGACGCGGCGGCGGAGCATGTCACCGTGGACCATATCGCCCACCTCACCCCCATCGATGACATCCGCGCCAGCGCCGCCTATCGCCGCGATGCCGCGCTGACGCTGCTGCGGGACCTGCTGGACGGGATGGCCGCATGATCGCCTTCACCCTCAACGGCCATCCCGTGGCGGTCGAGGCCGAACCCTTCGCGCCGCTCTCCGACACGCTGCGGGAAGGGCTCGGCCTGACCGGCACCAAGGTCGGCTGCGAGGCTGGGGATTGCGGCGCCTGCACCGTGCTGGTGGATGGCGCACAGGCCTGCGCCTGCATGGTGCCCACGGCACAGGCCGCGGGTGCGGCCATCACCACCATCGAGATGCAGGAAGGCGAGGCGGGCGCGCTGCTTGCGCGGCTGCGTGCGGCCTTCCTCGCCCATGGCGCGGCGCAATGCGGCATCTGCACGCCGGGCATGATCATGGCCGCGGCCGATCTGCTGGCGCGCGACACCGCCCCCGATGAACCGGCGGTGCGGGATGCCATCGGCGGCGTGCTCTGCCGCTGCACCGGCTATCGCCGCATCATCGAGGCCATCCTCGCCGCCGCCCAGGGATTTGCTGGCGTGGAACAGGAAGCCCCGGCAGGCGCGGCGGTCGGCGCTTCCATCGCAAGGCTGGATGGCTGGCCGAAGGTGCTGGGCACGGAGCGGTTTGGCGCCGATGCCGCGCCGGCGGAGGCGCTATGGCTGCGCGCAATCCGCTCCCCGCACGCCAGCGCCCGCTTCGCGCTGGGGGACCTCGAAGCCGCACGGCTGCGGCTTGGCCTCGCCGCCATCCTGAGCCACGCGGATGTGCCCGGCCGCAACGCCTTCGGCATCATGCCGACGCTGAAGGACCAGCCCGTGCTGGCCGAAGGCTTCGTGCGCTATCGCGGGGAAGCGGTGCTCGCCCTGGTGGGGGACCGCGCGGCGGTGGAGGCGGTGCGGGACGCCGACCTGCCCATCACCTGGGACGTGCTGCCCGCCCTCTCCGGCGTCGAGGCCGCCCTCGCGCCCGATGCGCCAATGTTGCACGCCCATGCCCCCGGCAATGTGCTGGTGCGCGGCAATCTCCGCCGTGGCGATCCTGGCGCCGCCCCCTTCGCCGCCGAGGCGCGCGGGGAGTTCGAGACCGCCTTCGTCGAGCACGCCTATATCGAACCCGAGGCCGGCCACGCCATTCCCCGCGCCGATGGCATGGATGTCTTCGCCTGCACCCAGGCCCCCTACATGGACCGCGAGGAAACCGCCCGCGTCCTCGGCATCGCGGAGGAGGATGTCCGCATCATCCCCTCGGCCTGCGGGGGCGGCTTCGGCGGCAAGCTCGATGTCTCCGTCCAGCCGCTGCTCGCCATCGCCGCGCGCAAGGTCGGGCGGGCGGTGCGCGTGGTGTATTCGCGGACGGAATCCATGGCGTCTTCCACCAAGCGCCACCCCGCCCGGATCAGCGCGCGGATGACGGCGGATGCGGAAGGCCGCTTCACCGGCTACGCCATGACCGGCCTGTTCAACACCGGCGCCTATGCGAGCTGGGGGCCCACCGTCGCGAACCGCGTGCCCGTGCATGCCGCCGGCCCCTATCGCGTGCCGCATGTCCACAACCAGAGCCAGGCGATCCACACCCACGAACCGCCCTCCGGCGCCTTTCGGGGCTTCGGCGTCCCGCAGTCCGCGATCGCGACCGAAGCGCTGGTCGATGACCTGGCGCTGCAACTCGGCCTCGATCGCTGGGAGATCAGGCGCCGCAACGCGATCGGCCGCGGCGATGTCACGCATTCCGGACAAATTCTGCACGCCTCCGCCGGCCTGCCGGAATGCCTCGATGCGCTGCGGCCGGAATGGCAGGCGATGCTGGCGCGCGTCGCCGCGCAGAATGCCGACGCGCCACGCCATCGCCTCGGTGCCGGCATTGCCTGCATGTGGTATGGCTGCGGCAATACCTCGATGTCGAACCCGTCGCGCATGCGGGCCGTGCTGGGGCGCGATGGCAGGCTCACGCTGTTCAATGGCGCGGTCGATATCGGCCAGGGCAGCACCACCGTCATCGCCCAGATCTTTGCCGATGCGCTCGGCCTGCCCATCGCCGCGCTGCACAGCATCACCGGCGATACGGGCCTGACCTACGATGCCGGCAAGACCAGCGCCTCCCGCCAGACTTTCGTGAGTGGCCGGGCGGCGATGGAGACCGGGCGCGCGCTGCGGGCGCGCCTGCTGGCCCTCGCCAATGCCGGCGATGATGCGCGGCTCGCGCTGGACGGCACGATTCTGACCATCACCGACAGCGCCGGCGCCGCCCGCGCGATCGATCTCTCCACCCTGCCCGCCGATCTCGAAGGCGAGGGCCGCTACGACCCGCCGACGACGGCGCTGGATGCGGACGGCCAGGGCATCCCCTACGCGACCTACGGCTTCGCGGCGCAGATCGCGCTGGTGCGCGTCGACACGCTGCTCGGCACGGTCAAGGTGGAGGAAATCGTCGCCGCGCAGGATGTCGGCCGCGCCATTAACCCGGACCTTGTCGCAGGCCAGATCCATGGTGGCATCGCCCAGGGCCTCGGCCTCGCGCTGATGGAGGAATTCATCCCCGGCCGGACGGAAAATCTGCACGACTACCTGATCCCCACGGCCGGTGACGTACCGCCGATCCGCATCCACCTCATCGAGGATCCCGAGCCCGAGGGCCCCTATGGCGCCAAGGGTGTCGGCGAGCCCGCCCTGGTGCCGACCGCGCCCGCCATCCTCGGCGCCATCCGCCACGCGACCGGCGTGCGGATCACCCGCGTCCCCGTGCTGCCGCATCGCGTGTGGGAGGCGCTTCGATGAGCGACGACCGGCTCAGCGCCGCCGCGCGCGGCGCGAAATTCGGCGCGACGGAGGATGGCGGCATCATCCGCTGCGATGCCTGCCCCGTGCTCTGCCGCATCCGCCCCGGTCGGGCCGGAGCCTGCGACCGCTACGCCAACCGCGATGGCGTCCTGGTCCGCGTCGATCCCGCCCTCGCCTTGGTGCAGCAGGTGGACTCCAACCGCCCCTTGGTGCCGTTCGCCACTGGGGATTGGGACGGCAAGCTGCTCGACCCATCCCGCGCCTTCATCACCGGCGTCGGCGCCGGCACCACCTATCCCGACTACAAGCCCGCCCCCTTCATCGTCGGCGCCAGCCATGCCGGGGTGGATACCGTCACCGTCGTGACGGAGGGGATGTTCAGCTATTGCGGCGTCAAGGTGAAGATCGACACCGACCGCCATCTCGGCCCCGAAGCCGCCGCCGTGCGGGTGAAGGGCGAGCAGGTCGGCCACGTCACCACCGCCGAGTATGGATCGCAGATGCTGTCCCTCGGCGGCGTCAGGCACCTCACGGGCGGCAGCAAGCGCGAAGGCGTGGTGACGTGCGAGACGCTGCTGAAGCTGTGCGATGCCGAGCCCGTCGAACTCACCATCGAGGGTGGGCACAGCGTCATCGTCCAGGCCGGCCAGGCGCCCATCGTCGATGGCACGCCGGAACGCCGCATGCGCGTGGGCTGCGGCAGCGCCGCCGTCGGCATCTTCGCCCAGCAATGGCTCGGCCATGTGGATGAGGTGGTCGTGGTGGATGACCACATCACCGGCGTGCTCAGCGAACACCAGGCCGGCAAGGTGCTGGCCATGCGCCCGGCCGGCATCCGCGTGCGCGGGCGGCGTTCCACCCCCGGCCGCTACTTCCAGGTCGCCCATCCCGGCATGGGCTGGGGCGGCACGGACATCACCGACCCGCTGTCGATCATCGAGAGCATCGACCCGAAACTCGCCTGGCCCGGCCTCCGCCTGCTGCTGACCTCGACGACCGGGGAGGACGCTCTGTGGTGTGTGCTGGACGAAGCCCTGAAGCCGCAACCCGCGCCCATGCCGCCCGCGGTGCGAGAGGTGGTGGACCGCATCGGGGAGAATTGCGAACCCTCGCTCTGCACTGTCCTCTTCATGGCCGGCGCCGGCGGATCGCTGCGCGCCGGTGTCACGGCAAACCCGGTGCTGCTGACGCGCAGCGTCGCTGCCGGGGAAACCCGCGTCACCATGGGCGGTGCGCCCTGCTATCTCTGGCCCGGCGGCGGCATCACCCTCATGGCGGATGTGCTGCGGATGCCGAAGGGCAGCTTCGGCCATGTGCCGACCCCCGCCCTCGTCGCCCCCATCGAATTCACCCTGCCCCGCGCGTTGTATGAACGCCTCGGCGGCCATATGGCGGAGGTGGTGCCAGTGGAGGATTTGCTGCGCGGCCTGGATGGGCTGCGGATCGAGGGCTGGCACCCCGCCAACCCCTGGCCCTTCGCGCCCTGACGCCGATGCAGGCGCAACGCCTCGACAGCGGCGCCCTGCACCTCCACCAGGGCCCGATCGATGTCGTGCTGCGCGGCTGGGGGGAAGGCGTCGCGCGGGCGGAACAGGCGGCGGCGGCGCGCTTCGTCAGCATCCTGCCCGATCTCGTCGCCGAATTGCCGCTGCTGCGCCGCCCCCTGCCCGCGCCGGCCGCCGCGGGCGGCGTCGCTCGCCGGATGCAGGCGGCCTGCCTGCCCTTCGCCGCGCGCGGCCATTTCATCACGGCGATGGCCGCCGTCGCCGGCGCCGTGGCGGATGAGTTGCTCGCCGCGATGCTCGCCGCCGCCCCCGGCCTGGCGCGCGCCTTCGTCAACGATGGCGGCGATATCGCCGTGCATGTCCTGCCCGGCGAGACCCTCGCCATCGGCCTCGCGGCCTTTCCCATCCCCGGCACGCCCTTCGACGGTGCGCTGCGCATCGTGGGGGGGACCGGCATCGGCGGGGTCGCGACCTCCGGCCGGCATGGCCGGTCGTTCTCGCTCGGCATCGCCGATGCCGTAACCGTGCTGGCGGCCGATGCCGCCGCCGCCGATGCGGCGGCCACGATCATCGCCAATGCCATCGACCTCGACAGCCCCGCCATCCGCCGTGCGCCTGCGGAGACGCTCGACCCCGACAGCGATCTCGGACAGCGCCTGGTCACCACCGGCGTCGGCCCGCTCGCGGCGGCGGAGGTCGCGCTCGCGCTGGATCGTGGCGCCGCTTGCGCCGCGGCCTGCCGCCAGGCCGGGTTGATCCACGCCGCCGCGTTGCGCCTGCACGGCAGCGCCCGCATCATCGGAGCCGAAGGGCTGGAGCGCGCCGCATGATACGGGATATCGACATCCGCAAGACCGTGCTCTGCGTCGAGGAGGTGCGCCATGATGGCGGCCCGCCGCTCGATCGGCCGGTGCTGAAGGGCTGGTGCGCCGTCATCCTCCGCAACCCCTTCGCCGGGCGTCACGAGGCGGATCTGATGTGGATGATGGAGGCGATGAAGCCGGTCGGCCTGATGGTCGCGGAAAAGCTGCTGGCCGGCCTCGGCGGCGACCCCGATCGCATCGAGGCCTATGGCAAGGGCGGCCTGGTCGGCAGCGCCGGGGAATTGGAGCACGGCGCGCTGTGGCATGTCGCCGGCGGCTATGCGATGCGCGGCCTGCTCGGCAAGGCGCTGTCCATCGTGCCGTCGATGACCAAGCTCGGCCCGATGGGCGCGATGCTGGACCTGCCGATCCACCACCGCAACGCGGCCTATGTCCGCAGCCATTTCGACGGCATCACCTGCGTCGTGCCGGACGGCCCAAAGCCGGAGGAGATTCTGTTCGCCCTGGCGATGACCACGGGCGGCCGCCCGCATGCGAGGGTCGGCGGGCTGGCGCAGTCCGAGATCAGCCTCTGGGACGGCCAGCGCTAAAGCAATATGCGTTCAGATGGAATCATCTGAACGCATTTCTTGCTCTAGATTCAATAACTTCTAGAGCACGAGCTGCGTTCAAGCGAACGCAGCGTGCTCTAGATCATGCCACCTGCGGTTCCGCCGCGATCCGCGCGAATATGAGCCGCGCATCCTCGGCCGAGGCCTTCAGCGCGGCGCCAGCGCGCACTTCCTCCCGCGTCCACATCCAGGGCCGCGCGGGGTCTTCCAGCATGTCCCAGTCGGGAAAGCTGCGGAACGGCGCATCGCCGGCCCAGAGCAGGGACACCTCCTGGTGCCGATCATCGCGGATGATGCGCCCGAAGGTCGCGCCGACGGCCAGCCGCGGGCCTTCCAGCATTTGCAGGAACATGTCGGCCCGGCAGATCAGCGCGCCGGTGATCCCGGCCTCCCGGTTGCGGCGGCGGGCCGAGAGCAGGATGTCATCCAGCATGTCCGCCCCGAATCCGAAGGGGCGGGAGGCGTAGATCAATTGCATGAGGCGCATGGCGGCGCTCCTCCGTGACTCTCACATTGTAGCAGCCCTGGTTCATCGCCGCCCGAAAAGTTTTTCGAGCTCCGCCTGGCCCAGCCGCAGCACGGTGGGGCGGCCATGCGAACAGGTGGCGGCGCGCGGCGTCGCTTCCATCTGGCGGAGCAAGGCGGCCATTTCCGCCCCTGTCAGCCGCCGCCCGGCGCGGATCGAACCATGGCAGGCGAGCCGCGCCACCGCCGCATCCAGGCGCTGTTCCAGCGCCACCGCTTCCTCCATCTCCGCGAGTTCGGCGGCGAGGTCGCGCAGCAGGGGCGCGGGCTCCGGCGCGCCGAGCAGGGCCGGCAGGGCACGCACCAGCACGGCGCCGGGCCCGAAGCCCTCGATCTCCAGCCCGAGGCGGGACAGGTCCGCCGCGCGGTCGAGCAGCCGCGCCACGTCGCGGGACGGCATATCGACCACCGCCGGCCGCCGCAGCGGCGGGGATCGCACACCGCCATCGACAAGCTGGGCGCGCAGCGCCTCATGCGTCAGTCGTTCATGCGCGGCGTGCTGGTCCACAAGCACCAGCGCGCCATCCGGCGCCTCTGCGAGGATATAGGTCTCCATGATCTGCGCCAGCGGCCGGCCGAGCGGCCCTTCCGGCGGCAGGTCCTGAATCGGCGGCGGCACCACCGGGGGCGGCTGGCCGAAGGACAGTGGCAGGGAAGGCGGGCGCGGCCGCTGCGGCAGGGGCCCAGGGGGAGGGCGCCAGCCCTGGAAGACCGGCACGGGCCCCTCGGCGAAGCCGCCAGGGCTTTCGGACACCGCGACATAGGACGGCACCGCAACGGGCGAGACCTCCCCAGGCTCCAGTTCCCTTGGGTCCAGTTCCCTTGGCGCCAATTCCCGCGCGAGCCCATCCGGTGCCGCCCCGCTGGCCCCCACGGCCAGCGCGCGGCGCAGGGCGGAAATCATCAGCCCCCGCACCCCATCCGGGTCCCGGAACCGCAGTTCCGTCTTCATGGGGTGGACGTTCACATCGACCGCTTCCGGCGGCACATCGAGAAACAGCGCCGCAGCCGGGAAGCGCCGCACCGGCACCATGTCCCGATAGGCGACACGCAGCGCCGTGCGCAGCAGCGGGTCCCGCACCGGGCGGCGGTTCACCACCAGATGCTGGGCCTCGCCCGTTGCGCGGTGATGCGTCGGCATGCCGGCGAGCCCGCTGAGCATCACGCCATCCCGCGCCGCCTCCAGGTCGATGGCGGCGCCGGCGAAATCCCCGCCCAGCAGCGCGGCGATCCGCCCCGCCCGGTCGGCACTGGGCAAGGACAGCGCCAGCCTGCCATCCACCTCGACCCGGAAGGCCACCTCCGGCCAGGCCATGGCAAGGCGCTCCACCGCCGTCACCGCGGCCTCCGCCTCGGTGCGCGGGGAGCGCAGGAATTCGCGCCGCGCCGGCGTCGCATAGAACAGGTCCCGCACCTCGACCCGCGTGCCGGGCGCCCCGGCGGCGGGCATCACGGCGCCCTTGCGCCCGCCCTCCACCGTGATGGCATGCGCCGCGCCCTCCGCCACACGAGAGGTGAGAGTGAGCCGTGCCACCGCGCCGATGGAGGGCAGCGCCTCGCCCCGGAAGCCGAGGGTGGCGATGCGGAACAGCGTGCCTTCATCCGGCAGCTTGGAGGTGGCGTGGCGGTCCACCGCCAGGGCCAGATCCTCCGGCCCCATGCCACTGCCATCATCCTCCACCAGGATGCGGCCGATGCCGCCTTCCTCGAGCTGGACGGTGATGCGGGTGGCGCCGGCGTCGAGCGCGTTCTCGACGAGTTCCTTCACTGCCGCCGCCGGACGCTCGACCACCTCGCCGGCCGCGATGCGGTTGGCGGTGGTCTCCGACAGCAGGCGAATCCGGGTGGGAAGGGCCATGTACGATGACATGCGCCGGCCCACCGCACCGGGCAAGGGCGGAAGGGTTAACAGCCCCTCCAGCCTGATCGAAGCAACATCCCGCACCCGAGACAACGGGCCAGCCGCCAAGGGCGACCGCGCGCAGACCCACCGCCCAACCCACGCCACTGCACGTCGGCGCGCAGACAAGGCTGCGGATGCGGTCGCCCGGCGCCTGCGGGCAAGAAAACCAGTCCGGCCCGCAGGGCCGAGGCGCCGAACGGCGCCCGCCGCCCATGCGGCGAGCCAAGGCCGCGGAGGCGGCCGCCCGGCGCCTGAGGGCCTCAAAAAATCCTCAGGCCCTGCCGGCAACGCCGGAAAGCAGGGCCGGGTCCACATGCAGCTTGCCCAGCGCCTGGCGCCAGAGCTGGTCGGGGGTGCCGCCGAACAGCAGCGCCTCATCCGCCGGGACGTTCAGCCAGGCATTCGCCTGGATCTCGCTTTCCAACTGCCCCGGCCCCCACCCGGCATAGCCGAGCGCCAGCACCCCCTGGCGCGGGCCGCCGCCCTCGGCGATGGCCTTCAGGATATCGAGGCTGGCGGTCAGGGCGATATCCGGGGTGACCTTCAGGCTGCCCTCCGTCTCCCATTCCGCGGTGTGCAGCACGAAACCGCGCGTGCCTTCGACCGGCCCGCCAGCCATCAAGCGGATGCGGCGCTGCGGCGGGGTTTCGTCCAGGCTGAGCTGCTTCAGCAGATCGTCGAAGGACAGGCCTTCCAGCGGCTTGTTCAGCACCAGCCCCATCGCCCCTTCCTCGGAATGGGCACAGAGGCAGATGACACTACGGGCGAAGCGCGGGTCCTGCATGCCCGGCATGGCGATGAGCAACTGTCCGGAGAGGTAGCCTGCCTCGACGCCAGGGGCGGCGCTGGGCGCACCGACGCCAGGGGTGGCGCTGGGCGCACCGGCGCCAGGGCCGGTGAGACGGGCGGGACGACGAGAGGGGGGAGGCGTGCGGCGTGCCATGGTCGGACAAAACATGGCGCCACGCCCGCCGGCCCGCAAGCGTCGGTTTGGGGGAAGCACCCGATGGACGCCCCGGTGGACGCCCCAATGGACGCCCCAATGGACGCCGAGGGGCGAATTGCCCTAATCAAGCCTGACCCCGAGGGAGAGACCATGATGACGATCCAGGTTGGTGACGCCATTCCCGCCATGAAGCTGATGCAGGCAACCGCCGAAGGCCCGAAGGAGGTCGATCTGGCGGAGCTGTTCAAGGGCAAGACCGTCGCCCTGTTCGGCGTGCCCGGCGCCTTCACCCCCACCTGCTCCGCCAAGCACCTGCCCGGCTTCGTGACCAACGCCGCGGCGCTGAAGGCCAAGGGCGTCGATGTCATCGCCTGCATGTCGGTCAACGACGCCTTCGTGATGGGCGCCTGGGCCAAGGATCAGGGCATCACGGACCAGGTCGTCATGCTGGCCGATGGCTCCGCCGCCTTCACCAAGGCGCTTGGCCTGGAACTGGACCTGACGGCGCGCGGCCTCGGCCTGCGCTGCCAGCGCTTCGCCCTGATCGCCAAGGACGGCAAGGCGACGCATGTCGCCGTCGAAGCCGCCGGCGCCTTCGAGGTCTCGAAGGCCGAGGCTATCCTGGCCGCGCTCTGAGCGCACGCAGCATGAAGCCCGGCGCCGCCGACTACGCCCTTTTCGCCTGGCAGGCGGGCTGGGTCTTCGCACTGCGCAGCATGGAATTGGTGACGCGGCCCGCGGAAGCGGCCGCGACGCTGACCGCCATGATGGCGGAGAAGCAGAAGGCCTTCGCCGATGGCGCGATGGCCGCCGGGATGGCGGTGATGCAGGGGGCCTCCCCCGAACATGTCACCGCCGTCGCCCTGGCGCCGTCCCGCAAGCGGGTCGCCGCCAATATGCGGGCGCTGCGCCGGAAGTAGCGGGTGCCAAAATGGGCAGGTCAGTTGACGCGGCCGCGGTGGCGCGCCACCCCTGCGCCATGCCCAAGCTGCAAGCCGCCCAGATCCCCGTCACCGCCTTCAAGCAGAACTGCGCCCTGATCTGGGACGCGGAGTCGGGCATCGGCACGGTGATCGACCCCGGCGGCGATGTGCCGCGCATCCTCTCGGCGATCGAGCGCGCGGGCTGCGCCATCGACCGCATCCTCATCACCCATGGCCACCTGGACCATGCCGGTGGCGCCGCCGAATTGAAGCGCGCCCTGGAAGCGAAGCAGGGCGGCCCGGTGCCGGTCGAAGGCCCGCATGAGGCCGATGCCATCCTGCTCTGTGGCATCGCCAAGCAGGCGGCGGGCTACGGCTTCACCGGCATGGACAACCTGACCCCGGATCGCTGGCTCACGGAAGGCGAGACGATCAGCATCGCCGGCCAGCCCTTCGGCGTGCTGCATTGCCCGGGCCATGCGCCGGGGCATGTGGTCTTCGTCTCCCCCGATCTCGGCTTCGCGGTGGTGGGGGATGTGCTGTTCCGCGGGTCCATCGGCCGCACCGATTTGCCCTATGGCGACCATGCCGCGCTGATCGACAGCATCGTCACCAAGCTGCTGCCGCTGGGCGACGAAATGCGCTTCCTGTGTGGCCACGGCCCGGGTTCGACTTTTGGGGAAGAACGCCGCACCAACCCCTTTTTGCCCAGGTAGGGTCTGCCGCGATAGGCGTCCTACCGCCGGTTCGCGCGCTCGCTCATCACGCAGGCCACCACGACGATCACGGCGCCGGCCAGCGTCGTCAGCGCCGGCGCCCGGCCCCACAGCAGAAAATCGAGCGCCGCCGTCCAGATGATGCTGGTGTAGCTCAGCGGCGCGAGGCGGGAGGCCGGGGCGTGGCGGAAGGCCTCCGCCACCAGCACCGTGGAGAATGCCACGGCGACGCCAGCCCCCAGCATCTGCGCCCAGCCCAGCGCATCGGGTACCCGCCAATCCGCGATGCCGAAGGGCGCCATGACCACCAGCCCCAGCAGCGCCGGCCAGAACAGGATGCGAGCAATGCCGGGTTCCTGCCGCAGCTGCCGGTTCAGCAGGAACATGGTCGCATAGGTGCAGGTGCCCGCCAGGGCATAGAGGTAGCCCAGCAGCGGCCCCGCCCCCACGCCGGAGGCAAAACCGGGCGCCAGCGCCAGCGCCACGCCGCCGAAGCCCAGCCCGCACCAGGCCCAGGCCATCGGCGCCACCGTCTCCCGCAGGACCACGGCGGAGGCGAGCAGCACGATGAGCGGCGCCGTAAAGAACACCAGGTAGCCCTCGACCAGCGGCAGGTGGCTGAAGGCGAGGAAGAAGAACACCGCGCTGCCCAGCATCGCGAAGGCCCGGGCCGCGTTCAGCCAGGGATGCCGGCTGCCGAGCCCGCCGCCCGATCGCGGCGCCACGGCCCGCAGGGCAGCGACCAGCGCCAGCAGCACGACGAATCGCACCGTCAGCACCTGCGTCACCCCATGGTGGCTGGACAGCAGCTTGCTGTTCGCGTCGAGCAGGGCAAACAGCACCATCGCGGCCAGCATCAGCGCGGGTCCGCGCACCGGTTTCCCCCCAGTATTCGAGTGCCGCCTTTCTCGCTGGCAGGGCTGGCGCTGTCCACCGCGCCGCACGCAACCCGGCCCCGCTTGCGGTTCCGGCTTCCCAAGCGGCGCGCGGCGGGGCACAAGCCGGGCCGATGACCCCCCGCCTCGCTTCCACCCTGATGCCGCTGATGCGCGGCATCGACCCCGAACGCGCGCATGACCTGGCGCTGCGCGCGCTTCGATTCGGCCTCGCTGGCGCTGACCGTTCCCCGGATGACCCCATCCTGGCGACGCAGGCACTCGGCCTCGGCTTCCGCAATCCGATCGGCCTCGCCGCCGGCTTCGACAAATCAGCGGTAGCCATCGGCCCGCTGATGCGTCTCGGCTTCGGCTTCGTCGAAGCGGGGTCGGTGACGCCGAAGCCGCAATTCGGCAATCCGAAGCCCCGCCTGTTCCGGCTGGCGGAAGACCGCGCGGTGATCAATCGCATGGGGATGAACAACCAGGGTCTAGCCCCCTTCCTGGCACGCCTCGCCGCCCTGCCCCGGCCGCGCCGCGCCGTGCTCGGCTGCAACATCGCCATCAACAAGGACGGCGCCGCCCCGCTCCGGGACTACCCCGCGCTCTATTGCGGCGTCGCCCCGCATGCCGATTACGTCGCTATCAACATCTCCTCCCCCAACACGCCGGGGCTGCGGGACCTGCAGGGCGAACAGCAGCTGCGCGACATCCTCGCCGCCATGGCCGCGGCGCGGGAGACGCTGTCCGGCCCGCATCCGCCGATCCTGGTGAAGATCGCGCCGGACCTGTCCCCCGGCGCGGTGGAGCCCATCGTCCAGGCGGCGGTGGAACTGGGCATGCAGGGGCTCATCGTCTCCAACACCACCATCGCCCGCCCGGCGCCGCTGCGCTCGGCGCTGAAATCCCAGGCGGGGGGGCTGTCCGGCCCGCCGCTGCGCGATGCCGCGACGGCGATGCTCAAGCGCGTCGCCCTGCTGTCACGCGGCACTGGCCTTACGCTGATCGGCTGCGGCGGCGTCGGCTCCGGCGCCGATGCGCTGGAAAAGCTGAAGGCTGGCGCCTCCCTCGTGCAGATCTACGCCGCCTTCGCCTATGACGGGCCGGCGCTGATCCCGCGCATCAAGCGCGAACTCGCCGCCGCGCTGCGCCGCGAGGGCTTCGCTTCCGTCTCCGAAGCCGTGGGCGCCGATCTCCGATGAAAATCCTCGATGGCGTCGCCCCGCTGGCGGGGCGCTATGACGGCTTCATCCTGGATATCTGGGGTGTCGTGCATGACGGCAAACGCCCCTATCCCGGCGTCGCCGATGCGCTGGCCCGTCTGAAATCCCAGGGCAAGCGCGTGGTCTTTCTCTCCAACGCGCCGCGCCGGTCCTTCGTGGTGGAGGCACTGCTGAACGGCATGGGCCTGCCCTCCACGCTGTGGGACGCCATCGTCACCTCCGGCGAGGTGGCCTGGGGGCATCTGGCGCGGCGGGACACGCCGGGCTTCGCCGCCCTTGGCACCAGGGCGCTGCATATCGGGCCGGAACGCGACCATTCCGTCATCGCCGAGACCGGCATCACCCTGGTGGCGACGCCGGAGGAGGCCGATTTCATCCTCAACACCGGCCCGGACCCCGAGCGCGGCGCCGCCGAGACCACGCCCTACCACCCGATGCTGGCGGCCTGCGCGGCGCGGCGCCTGCCGATGGTCTGCGTGAACCCCGACCGGCATGTGATGGTGGGCGACCGCCACATCATCTGCGCCGGCGCCCTGGTCGATGCCTATGCCGCACTCGGCGGCCCTGCCGCCATCGAGATCGGCAAGCCGGACCCGGCGGTCTATGATCCCGTGCTCGAGGCCCTGGGGATCAGCGACCGCACCCGCGTCGTCGCCATCGGCGACAGCCCGCATACCGACCTCGCCGGGGCGCAGGCCGCCGGGATCGATGCCGTCTGGGCGCTGACCGGCCTCGCCGCCCATGCGCATGGCGACAGCCCCGAATCGGATCGCCTCGCCGCCGTCGCGCTCGCGGAAGGCGTCACCCCCATCGCGGCGCTGACCGGGCTGCGCTGGTAGCAGCGGCACGCCCAACGGGGGCACGCCCACCAAAGGGGGCACGCCCAACGGGCTCTCCCCCGCGTGGTGCGCGGGGGCGCCCCGCGCAGATGCGCCACTGTGCAGCGCACAAACCGCCCTTACAGTGGGGACGTGAACGAGACCTCCCGCCTCGGCGCGGCGCCACCCGCCATGAGCCCTGCCTTGCCCGCGAAGCCGCGCCCGCCGATCTGGCTGCTGGTCGCGATGATCGGCATCGGGCCCTTCACCATGCAGATCCTGGTGCCGTCCCTGCCCGCCATGGGCCGGGATCTCGGCGCCTCCACCGCAACGGTGCAATTGACCGTCACGCTGTATCTGCTGGCGGTCGGCGCGGGGCAGTTGATCTATGGCCCGCTCTCGGACCGCTTCGGCCGCCGCCCGCTGCTGATGGGCGGCCTCGCGCTGTATGCCGTGGCGAGCTTTGCCTGCGCGATCTCCGCCGGCATTGGCGGGCTGATCATGGCCCGCATCTTCCAGGCCATGGGCGCCTGCGCCGGCGTGGTGCTGGCCCGCGCCGTGATCCGGGATTGCTGGTCGCGGGAGGAATCGGCCTCCGTCCTCGGCTATGTCACCATGGGCATGACCATCGCGCCGATGGTCGCCCCCCTGCTCGGCAGCCTGCTGGATGAGGCCTATGGCTGGCGCGCCAGCCTATGGGCCTGCCTCGGCTTCGGCCTGCCGCTGGCGCTGCTGGCCTGGAAGCGCCTGCCGGAGACGCTGGCCGCGCCGCAGCCCATGCCAGGGTTGTTCGCCATCCTCGGCGCCTATCGCACCCTATGGTCCTACCCGGCGTTTCGCGCCTATTGCACGCTGACGGCCTGCGCCACCGGTGTGTTCTTCGCCTTCCTCGGCGGCGCGCCCTATGTCGTGGTGCAGGGCATGGGGTATTCGCCGGTCAGCTTCGGCATCGCCTTCGCTTCCATCTCCATCTTCTTCGCCACCGGAAATTGGGTGACGGGGCGGCTGTCGCAGCGGCTCGGGTTGATCCGCGTGCTGTCCATCGGCACGACCTTCACCGTGACCGGCTCGCTCGCCGCCGTCGCGGCGCAGCTGGTCTTCCCGCCGCATATCCTGCTGTTCTTCGTGCCGATGGGCATCGTCGCCCTCGGCAATGGCATGACCCAGCCCAGCGCCATCGCCGGCGCGCTGAGCGTCCGCCCGCAACTCGCCGGCACCGCCTCCTCCTTCATCGGCGCGATGCAGATGTTCTACGGCGCGCTGATGACGCTGGTGGTGGGGCTGGTCGAACAGGGCGCCGGCATCGGCACGGCGCTGACGATGGCGGCGACCGGCAGCGCCGCCTGGCTGGCGCTGCGCGGGGCGCGCCGGGGGTAGTTCTATGCGAACTTCGCCAACCTGACCGCCGTATGCCCCCGCATCACGCGCGGGCTCGGCATCACCAGCAGGCAGTCATCATGCGGCGTGCGGATTTCCGCCTCGCCATCCAGCGCGATCAGCGTGTTGCGGCGCGGGATCACCTCGCAACCCCGGAACTCCCGCAGGAAGACGAAAGCCTCGCTCGCCGCCGTCACCGTCCGCGTCACCAGGGCGGCGCGGCCGGGGGGGGGCGTTTCCTCCGGCGGCAGAGGCGCGTCCTCGGCCGCCATGCCGAGGCTCCGCAGCACACGGGCCGCGGCCGCTTCCATCTGCGCCAGCGTCTGCGGCTGCCAATGCGGGCCGGCTTCCAGCAGCAGGGCGCGGCCCTCACCCTGGAAGCGGGCATGGTCGATCATCCGCAGCCCGGCCGCGTGGCCTTCATCCCCCACCACCAGCGGCGGCGTGCCGATCTCCTGCCCCAGCGCCCGCGCCGGGGCGCTCATCCCGCTGAGGAACAACGGGTCCGACGGCCACAGCATCGAATGCAGGTCGAGCAGCACATCCGCCTGCCGCACCACCGGCACCAGCGCCCGTGCGCGGTCCAGTTCCACCGATCGCCGCCCTGCCGCCAGCACCTCCGGCGCCCAGAGCCGGTTCATATCCTCATCGATGAAGCGGCTTGTCGTGGGGTCTGCGGCGTCGAAGGTGTCGAAGGCCGCGAGGTTGGCGAAGACCAGCGTGAGGCGCCCCCGCCGCGGCCGCAGCCCCTCCCGCAGCCAGCGCGCCAGCAGCAGCGCGCCGGCGATCTCATTGCCATGCACCAGGGCGCTGACGACCAGATGCGGCCCCGCCTCGGCCGCCACCAGCGTCCACACGCCAGGCAGTGCGGTATTGCCCGCCCGCCACGGCCGGATATCCGGCATCGGCAGCCGCACCGACAGGCTCGGCAGCCCGACATTCCCCGGCAAGACCTGCTGCTGCACCTCACTCATGCCGCAAGCCTGTCGCCGAGCCGGTCGATGAAGGCGCAGCAGGCCGCCATCTCCGCTTCCGCGATCCATTCATCCGGCTGGTGCGCCTCGCTGATCCGCCCGGGCCCGCAGACCAGGCTGGCGATGCCCGCCTGCTGGAACACCCCCGCCTCGGTGCCGTAGGAGACCCGCGAAGCAGCCCCCACCGCGCCGCACTCCCGCGCCAGCGCCAGCAGGGGGGAGGCCTCGTCCAGCGCCAATGGCGGCGCCCAGCAGCGCGGTGCGAAGCTGAACCTGGCCTCCGGCGCCGCCGCCCGATGGCCCGGCAGCACCTCCGCCTCCAGCCAGGCCTGCAGCGCCGCGAGCACGGCGCGGGCGTCATCGCCCGGCACACTCCGCACCTCGAAGACGAAATCCGCGCGGTCCGGCACGATGTTGAGGATGCTGCCGGCCTGGAAGGTGCCGGTGTGGATCGTCGTCCAGGCCGGCTCGAACCCCGCGACGCGAGGCCCCTCCGCCGCAAAGCGCCGGGCTTCCCGCTTCAGCCAGGCCACCGCCTCCGCCGCCGCTTCCAGCGCATTGGCGGTGCGATGGGTCAGAGAGGAATGCCCCGTCCGGCCGGTGACGGCGACGTTCCAGGAGGCATAGCCCTTATGGGCGATCACCGGCGCCATCGCCGTGGGTTCCCCCACCACGCAGAATTCGGGTGGCGGCCCGCCCTGCGGCAGCGCGGCCACCAGCAGCGGCGCGCCCGCGAAGGTGGTTTCCTCATCGAAGGACAGGCACAGATGCACGGGCCGCTTCAGGCCCTTCGCCAGCAAGCCCGGCACGCTCGCCATGGCGCAGGCCCAGAAGCCCTTCATATCGACGGCACCCCGGCCGACCAGCCGCCCGCCGTCCCGCCGCATCCGAAAGGGATCGCCGGTCCAGGCCTGGCCTTCGACCGGCACGCAATCGCTGTGCGCGGACAAGGCCACGCCGCCCGCCACCGCCGGCCCCAGCACCGCATGCAGCGCCGCCTTGGCCCCGGACGCATCGAACACCAGCCGGCTTTGCACACCGTCAGCGGCCAGTGCATCCCGCACCCAGCCCACCAGGTCCAGGTTGCTGCGCGCGCTGGTCGTGTCGAAGCCGATCAGCCGCGCGAGCGTCGCCGCCGCCTGCGCTTCCGCCCCCATTGCCATCCCCCTCTTGGGGCGCAGTCTATACAGGGCCGGAGACGGGGCAATGCCCCCGCAGCCCATGCGATGCCCCCCGCAGCCCATGCTGCCAATGGAGGGCTTTTCCCTCAGCGCCGCG
>CANJXD010000030.1 GCA_947478535.1 Acetobacteraceae bacterium | reverse complement strand
GGCGGCAAAAGGCCAGCGCGGCGTCCAACTCCGCCTCCGCACTGTCCGGCACGGCGGCGGCGGCGGTTTCGCTGTCCACACCCTTTTGGGCGAGATGCGCCAGCGCGGCGCGGCGGGAGGAGCCGGTGCGCAGCAAGCGCCGGGCGCGGCTTTCGGCGAAGGCCGCGTCATCCACCGTGCCGCTGGCCGCCATCTCGCGCGCCACCTCCGCCACCGCGGCGCGGGCGGCGGCGCGCTGGGCGGCGATATCCTCCATCCCGAAGGCCTCCGCCTCCCGTACCCAGCGATCGACCCGGCGTTGCAGGACACGGCGCAGCCCTGCCTCGGTCGCGGCAAAGCGCGCGAGGTGGTTGACCGCCGCTTCCTTAAGCAGCGCGGCATCGGGAACCGGACCCGGGGGGCGAGGCGCCTGATCGGCCCTGGCCTGACCCGCTGCGGGACCCCTTGGGGGGGATGGGCGGCCGCGGTTCCGCCTCTCTTGTGCCATGGGCCAATTCTGCCATGGTCCGCCCGCCCATGGCGACCCATCATCCCAACCTCCCCAACCATGCGCCGAGCGCGGAGCTTCCGCCCAAGCTCGGCACGATGAGCCTCGGCGTCAGCCCGATCGACGCCAGGCACCCCGCCTTGCGCGGCTTCCTGGCGCTGACGGGGCGGGAGACGAAGCGCTTCCTGAAGGTCTGGGCGCAGACCTTGGGCGCGCCGGTGGTAACCACGCTGCTGTTCCTGGCGGTCTTCGTGCTCGCTCTCGGGGAAGTGAAGAAGGAGGTGGGGGGCATTCCCTACCTGCAATTCCTCGGCGCGGGGCTTGTGGTGATGGCGTTGGCGCAGAACGCCTTCGCCAATAGCTCCTCCTCCCTCATCATCATGAAGGTGCAGGGCAACATCGTGGACCTGCTGATGGCGCCGCTGCCGCCGGCGGCCCTGCTCGGCGGGTTGGTCGCCGGCGGGGCGCTGCGCGGCATGGCGGTGGCCGCGGTGGTGGTGGCGACGATGTGGCCGCTGGTGGATTTCCCCGTCCCAGGCCCGCTGACGGCGATCGCCTTCGCCGCGCTGGGATCGACGCTGATGGCGATGCTCGGCGTGCTGGCGGGGCTGTGGAGCCAGAAATTCGACCAGATGGCGACCATCACCAACTTCGTGATCACCCCGCTCGCCTTCCTGTCCGGCACCTTCTACTCGGTGGAGCGCCTGCCCGAGCCGGTCCGCAGCATCGCCCATGCGGACCCGCTGTTCTGGATGATCGACGGCTTTCGCGCCGGCATGACCGGCCATGTGGAAGGCAGCACCCTGCTGGGCCTGGCCGCTTTGCTCACGGTGAACCTGGTGCTGTGGACCATCACCCTGAACCTGGTGCGGAAGGGCTGGCGCCTCCGGGCCTAAGGCTTACGCCTCTGGGCCTGAGGCTTATGCCTCCGGGCCACACCAGGCAGCGCGCCACGCAACCAATCGCCCGCCACCGGCGTTGGGTCTCCACGCGCGGAGTTTCCGCTCCGCGAAACCCCGGGAGAATGCACCATGCTCAGCCGAAATTCCCTCATCGCGATGACGAGTGCCGCCGCACTTTGCGCCGCTCCGATGCTCGCCTTTGGCCAGGGCAGCACCATCCCCGGCGATGCCCGCGGTGGCGTCACGGCGCAGGCGCCTGGCACCATGTCCCCCCGCGACGGCATGCCGGGCAACCCGCCCTCCACCGCCACCCAGCGCGCACTCGACAGTGTCACTGGCACGCGTACCGACGCCGATGGCACCGGCACCAACCCGCCGGGCACCGCGGCCGGCCGCGCGCTGGATCGCGCCACCACGGGCTCCACCACGGGCACCACCATGGGCACCACCACGGGCAACGCGACCATCGCCACGACCCCGGGCCTCACCGTGGACAGCATGCACCTTCAGGATGGCCGCCGCGCCAGCCAGGTGGTCGGCTCGACCGTCTACAATGAGGCGAATGACAGCATCGGGGAGGTCGATGACCTCATCATCCCGGCCGGCGGCGGGCAGCCCGTGGCGGTGATCTCCGTCGGCGGCTTCCTCGGCATCGGTGCGCGGCTGGTGGCAGTGCCCTACGCACGGCTGAGCCACAACGCCGCCCGCAATCGCTGGATGCTGCAGGGCGCGAGCAAGGAAAGCCTGGAGACGCTGCCGGCCTTCTCCTACGCCGACAAGACGCGCCGCGGTTGAGAAGGAAAACGATCATGAAGCTCTCCCTCCTGCTGCTTGCAGCCGTCATCCCCGTGGCCGCCTGCGCCGACCGGCGCGATGGCAGCCCGGGCAACCCGCCCTCCACCGCCACCCAGCGGGCCTATGACCGTGTGACGGGCAGCCCGCCCACCAGCCCCGATGGCACGGGCAACAACCCGTCCGGCACCGGGGCGACGCGGGCGCTGGACCGCGCGGCGGGGACCAACACCTCCGGCGCCTTCCCTGCGCAAACCGACGGCATGCCGGGCAACCCGCCCGGCACGGCGACGCAGCGCGCCTATGACCGGGGGACCGGGTCCAACACCTCCGGCGCCTATCCGCAGAACAGCGGCGGCGTCCGCCAATAGGGTTTTCCCCCTCATCCGGGGGGGGTTCCGGGCGGCCGGCTGGAAACGGCCTGCCGCCCATCCTTTGACCACCTGCATCATTTCATGCATTTTCCCGCGCTTCCGCGCCCGCCGGGCGAAGGGCGCTCGGCCGCGCGGAGAGACGGAGGCTGTATCCGTGATCCCCGCCTTGATGCCGAACTACGCCCGTGCCGACCTCGCCTTCGAGAAGGGTGAGGGTGCGCGTCTCTGGGCCTCGGACGGGCGACGATACCTGGACTTCGGCGCGGGCATCGCGACCTCCTCCATCGGGCACGGCCATCCGCACCTCGTGCAGGCCATTGCCGAGCAGGCGGCGCGGGTGATGCACGTCTCGAACCTCTATCGCGTCCCGCAGGCAGAGGAACTGGCCGCGCGCCATGTCGCCGCCTCCTTTGCCGACAGCGTGCTGTTCTGCAATTCGGGCGCCGAGGCGAATGAGGGCATGATCAAGGCCGTCCGCAAATACCACGCGGAAAACGGCCACCCCGAGCGCTACCGCACCATCTGCTTCGAGGGCGCCTTCCACGGCCGCACGCTGGCGATGATCTCCGCCACCGGCAATGCCAAGTACCTCGCGGGCTTCGGCCCGCCGGTGCAGGGCTTTGACCATGTTCCCTTCGGCAACATGAACGCGGTGCGGGACGCGATCGGCAGCGAGACGGCGGCGATCCTGATCGAGCCGATCCAGGGCGAGGGCGGCGTCCGCCCCGCCGATCTGCGCTTCCTGCGCGAACTGCGCGCCGTCTGCGACGAATTCGGCCTGCTGCTCGCGCTCGATGAGGTGCAGACCGGCATGGGGCGCTCCGGCAAGCTCTGGGCGCATCAATGGGCCGGGATCGAGCCGGATGTGATGTCCGCCGCCAAGGGCATCGGCGGCGGCTTCCCGCTCGGCGCCGTCCTGGCGAAGGAAAGGGTGGCCAAGCACCTGAAGCCCGGCACGCATGGTCACACCTATGGCGGCAACCCGCTGGCCTGCGCGGCCGGCAATGCCGTGCTGGACGTGGTCCTCGCCCCCGGCTTCCTCGATGGCGTCGATCGCGTAGCCCGCCATCTCTGGCACGGGCTGCTCGGGCTTGCGACGCGCCACCCGACCGTCATCGCCGGCATCCAGGGCGCCGGGCTGCTGCTCGGCATCCGGCTGCACGACGCGGTGGGGAATGGCGCGCTGCAGGAAGCCGCCATGCGGGAAGGGCTGCTGACCGTCGCCGCGGGGATGAACGTGCTGCGCCTCGCGCCGCCGCTCATCATCACGGAAGCCGAGGCGGATGAGGCGGTGGCACTGCTCGACCTCGCCTGCGCGAAGCTGACGCCCACACAGCAGGTCGCGGCTCAGTGAGTGTGGCGTTCAAGTCTGTGCCGGGGGGCGGTCCCCCCCGGCATTTTCTCGAGTTGATGGACCTGGATGCGGCGACGTTGCGCCGCATGCTGGACCTCGGCGCCCAGGCCAAGCGTGGCCTGGTGGCGGGCAAGCCACTGGCCGGGAAATCCATCGCGCTGATCTTCGAGAAGCCGTCCACCCGCACCCGCGTCTCCTTCGAGGTCGGAATCCGCCAGCTCGGCGGCGATGTGGTGGTGCTGTCGTCGCGGGACATGCAGCTCGGGCGCGGCGAAACGCCGGCGGATACCGCGAAGGTGCTGTCGCGCTACGTCGATGCGATCATGCTGCGCACGGACAGTGTCGCGAAGATCCGCGAGCTCGCGGCACACGCGACGGTGCCGGTCATCAACGGGCTGACGGACGTGTCCCATCCCTGCCAGCTGATGGCCGACATCATGACGTTTGAGGAACATCGCGGCCCGATCGCCGGCCAGGTCATCGCCTGGACCGGCGATGGCAACAACGTCGCCCAGAGTTTCATCCAGGCCGCCGCGCGCTTCGGCTTCACCTTGCGGCTGGCGACACCGCCGGAACTGGCGCCGCCGGCCCAGCTCATCGACTGGGCGCGGACCGAGGGTGCGAAGATCGAGCTGACCGCGGACCCCATCGCCGCCGTCAGGGGCGCGCGCTGCGTCGTGACCGACACATGGGTGTCCATGTCGGACGAAAAGGGGGAGGCGCAGGTCAACCGCCACAACCTGCTCGCCCCCTACCAGGTGAACGGCGCGCTGCTGAAGCACGCCGCGCCGGATGCGATCGTCATGCACTGCCTGCCCGCCCATCGGGGGGAGGAGATCACCGATGAGGTGATGGACGGCCCGCAAAGCGTAGTGTTCGACGAGGCTGAGAACCGTCTGCACGCCCAGAAGGGCGTTCTTCTGTGGGCGCTCGGGCTTGGGTAAGGCCACACGCTTGGATAGGGCCAGGTCTGAAATGCTCGCCCGGCGCTTCACCGGGCGTTAAGGCGCCGTCGGCATGGTGCTGGCAGCCCATCCCCAGTTGGGCGCCACACCCGTCGCTTGGCCTGGCGCATGATGCGCCGTGCCGGGTAGCGCCAGAACACGGTCACGCCACCATGAAGCTGCCCACCTTCCCTTCGCGCCTGCTGGCTGGCCTAGGGCTGCGGGCGCGCATCCTGATCCTGGTGCTGGCGACCCTGCTGGCGAGCTTCGCGATGCTCGGCGCCTGGAGCATCCAGTCCCTGCGGGTGCATGAAAGGGCGGCCGCCGGGCGCCAGTTGGAACGCAGCATCGCGCTGATGAATGCGCTGGTGGGCGATATGGGTGGCACCTGGCGCCTGGAAGGCGACAACCGCCTGTTCCTTGGCGACACGTTGATGAACGAGAACCACCGCGTGCCCGACCGGGTGAAGCAGGGCGGTGGTGGCGTCGCCACCATCTTCGCGCGGGAGGTCCGGGTGGCCACCAATGTGCCGCGTCCCGATGGCGGCCGCGCCGTCGGCACGGTGCTCGGCCCGGGGCCGGCGCTGGAATCGGTGCGGCGGGGGGAGGTCTATCGCGGCGAGGCGATGATCCTTGGTCGCCCGCACCTGACCATCTACCAGCCGATCCGCGATGCGGCCGGCCAGCCGATCGGCATCCTGTTCGTGGGCCAGGACCTGGCAGCGGCGGAGGCGACCGTCGAAGCCCAGCAGCGCGACCTGGCCCTGGGCGGCGGCATTCTCGCGGTGGTGGTGGCGATCGGCCTTTGGGCGCTGTTGCGCTGGTCGATGCGCCCGATGGTCAGCCTTGCAAGGGCGGTGCGGGAAATCGGCGAAGGGCGGATCGAGACCACCATCCCCTGCGTGGACCGCCACGACGAGCTCGGCGATATCGGCCGTGCGACGGCGTGGCTGCGGGACGCGACCGCCCAGGCGCGGCAGCGC
The DNA here is from genome assembly GCA_947478535.1 of Acetobacteraceae bacterium. The sequence continues at coordinate 15,322 of CANJXD010000030.1, read as the reverse complement.
CAGGCCGAGGCGGAAGTCGAGCGCGAACAGGCTTCTGCCGCGCGGCGCAGCCTGCGCGCCGCCACGGCGACGGAGCTGGAGGAAAAGCTGGGTGACATCGCGGGCCGCGTCGCCAGCGCCGCGACGGCTCTGCTCAAGGCCGCCGATGCGGTGGGGGAAGCCGGGCAGCGCACCAACCATCGCGCCGAGCGCAGCGCCACCGGAATCGGCCAGGCGACCCAGAACGTGCATGCCGTGGCCGCGGCGGCGGAGCAGCTTTCCGCCTCGGTGGTCGAAATCACCCGCCAAGTCGCCGAAAGCGCGCGCGCCGCGCAGGAAGCGGCGCAGGCCGCTCGCGCCTCCGACACCACCGTGGCGGGGCTGGCGGAAGCGGCCTCCCGGATCGGAGACGTCGTGCGGCTGATCAGCGACATCGCCGGACAGACGAACCTGCTGGCCCTGAACGCGACCATCGAGGCCGCCCGCGCTGGCGAGGCCGGGAAGGGCTTTGCCGTGGTGGCGCAGGAAGTGAAGGCGCTGGCCGCGCAGACCGGCAAGGCGACGGAGGAGATCGCTGCGCAGATCGGCAGCATGCGCGGCGCGACGGATGATGCGGTGGGCGCGGTGCGTGGCATCGCCGCAGCTGTGGCGCGGATGGAGGAGGTGACGGCCTCCATCGCCGCGGCCGTCGAACAGCAGAGCAGCGCGACGCAGGACATCGCCCGCAACGCGGCGGGGGCCGCGAAGGGCGCGCAGGACGCCGCCGAGGATATCGAGACTCTGACGAAGGATGTCGCGGCCGGTGCCGCCAGCATCACGACCCTGCGCGAAGCCGGGGTGGATGTCGGCAACCAGGGCAGCACCCTGCGGGCAGAAGTGGCAAGCTTCGCCGAGCGGATGCGGGCGGCCTGACCCGCGAAGCAGCCACTCAGCGCGCCCGCCGCCTTCGCCACAGCGCATCCAGCGCCACGATGCCGAGCAGGCCCACCATCGGGATCACGGGCAGCAGGTAGCGCTGTTCGATATGCACCGGCGCGTAGACGCCGAAGAAGCCGGCGCAGGTGAGCCAGGCGCCCAGCAGCGGCCACCAGCGGGCATCGCCGCGCCGGATCAGCAGCGGCGCCAGCATCGCAGCCCCCGTGACCAGCAGGCCGATCGCCCGCCCGCCGACCAGGGCCAGCAGCACGGGAATCGCCAGAAACTGGCCTTCCCTCGCCCGTTTGATCAGTTCTGCTTCGCGCCCGAACCAGGGGCGGGGATCGCCGGTCCGCAGATGCAACTCCGCCAGCATGTCCACCGGCATGAAGCTGGACCAGAAGATCTTCACGGGCAGCCGCACCGCGATGGCCCGCAGCATTTCCGCGGGGTGTTCGCGCCAGGCGCGCCAGTAGCGCTGCGTGGCCAGCGCCGCGATCTCCGGGCTGGTCAGCCCGGCCGCGAACAGGCGGCGATTATGCTCATCGATCGCATCGTAGCCGCCCTGCACCACCGTCTCCCGCGCCGTGCGGTCGAACAGGTCATCGCCGGAATAGACGGGCACATCCCGCTTCATCAGCGGCAGCAGCGCCTGCACCATGACGATCTGGCGCGTGGTGGACAGGATGGCGTGGCCCGACCGCGCCTCATTCACCGAAACGATCCAGCCCGCCGCCAGCAGCACGGGCGCCATCAACAGCACCGGCCCCGCGATACGACGCGCAAGGCCGGCACCACCCGCGATGGCCGCGGCGGGCAGGAGCGCCACGGCGAGGAAGGGCGTGGCTTCCCGCACCAGCGTCGCCACGCCGAGCAGCAGCCCGGCCAGCCCGACAGCGCGCAGCGCGCCCCTGGCGAGAGCGGCGCGCAGCAGCAGCAACCCCGCCAGGGAGACCAGCGCGCCGTACAGCGCATCCGTCATCACCATGATCTGCGCGACCAGCGCGAAGCCGCCCGCCGGCAGCAATGCCGCGAGGATCGCCCATCCACGACCGAGCCCGAGCCGAAGGCCAATCCGATGCGCCAGCGCCGCCACGCCCGCTTGCGCCAGCACCTGCAACGCCACCAGCAACAGCCGCCAGCCTTCCGGCGCCAGCCCCTGCAAACCCGCGATCACCCAGGGAAGACCCGGCGTGCGGAACAGCAGCACGGGCTGGGAGGAGGCGCGCAGCAGCGCCTCGCCCTCCGGCAAAGGCCCGGCGCGGAGGAGGGCCGCATAGTCAAGGTAGCTCGGCGTATCCGGCGTCTCGATCACGCCGAAGACGGCCAGCGCCAGCAGGGGCGGCAGGGCGGAAGCCAGGGCCACCGCCAGCGTATCCGCCCCCCGCGCGCCATCCACCGCCATGCCACGCCCCTCGCATCCCAGCGATCGGGCAGTAGGGTCCGGACAGGCCGGATACAAGCGGTAACGGAGGGGGGGACTTGGCCGGACCCTCCCACGGGGCCACCTTGCCCTCATGAACCCCCTGACCCGCCGCGCTGCCCTCCAGGCCGCCGCCGCCACCGCCATCGTCGCCGGCACTTCGCCGGAAGCCCTGGCGCAGCAGACCCAGGCCGCAGGCAGGCCCGAGGATCGCCCGCTATTCGGCGCCACGCTCCGCACCCTGCCGAACGGCTTGCGCGTGGCGCATGTGGAACAGCGGCGCGCCCCCGTGGTCGCGCAATACGCCTATGTCAGCGCGGGGGGCGGGGAGGATCCGCCCGGGCTGTCCGGCATCGCCCACTACCTCGAACACATGCTGTTCAAGGGCAGCCCGCGCGTCGCCTCGGGCGAATTCTCCCGACGCGTGGCGCGGGAAGGCGGCAACGACAACGCCTTCACCTCTCGCGATGTCACCGGCTACTTCCAGCATGTCGAGGCGTCCCGCCTGCCGCTGATCGCGATGATGGAGTCCGATCGCTTCGCCGCCGCCGCCATCCCGGCCAGCGAGATGGAAAGCGAACGCCGGGTGATCCTGGAGGAACGGTCCCAACGCACCGGCTCCTCCCCCCGCGCACTGTTCTATGAGGGCTTCGACGCCGCCATGTGGGGCCGCCAGCATTGGCGCGGCAGGCCGATCATCGGGTGGGAGGAGGAGATCCGCGCCATCTCCCACGCCGACCTCATGGCCTTCTTCCGCGCCCGCTACGCCCCCGGCAATGCCGTGCTGGTGGTGGCAGGGGCCGTCTCCGGCGAGGAATTCTGGAAGGTGGCGGACCAGGAATGGGGCGCCCTGCCGGCCGGCCCCGCCGTGCCGCGCGACCGCGCGCCACCCCCATCCGCCCCGCCGGAGCCGCGCTTCGTCCGCAACGACCCGCGCATCCGGGGCGAGGCGAGCTTCGTGCGGTGCTGGCAGGCGCCCTCGATGACGGCAGGCGATGCCACGCTGTCCGAACCGCTGGAAGTGCTGCGGCATCTGCTGGGCGGCGGCCAGGGGTCCCGGCTGCATCGCGCCCTGGTGGAAGGCGGGCTCGCCCTGGGGGCGGGCGCTTCCTATGACGGCGATGTCGCGGGCTGGACGGATTTCGACCTGTCGGCGACGCCGCGCCGCGATGTCGCGCCCAGCCTGGTCGAGGACGCCATGCTGGCCGAGGTGAAGCGCCTGCTGGACGCGGGCGGCCCGACGGAGGCGGAGGTGGAGCGCAGCATCCGCCAGATGACGGCGGGCGCGATCCTGGCGCTGGATGGGCTAGGCGCCGCGCCGCGCATGGTCGGCAATGCGCTGGCCATCGGCCTGCCGCTCGAGACGGTGGAATTCTGGCCACGCCGGATGCGTGCCGTGACGCGCGCGCAGGTCGCCGCGGCGGCGGAAGCCGTGCTCGGGCGGATGCCCTCGGGCAGCGGATGGCTGCTGGCGGAAGGCACGCCGGCACCGGCAGAGGTGCGGCTGTGATCGCCCCGATGGGCTGGCTCGACCGGGGGATCGGCGCATGAGCGACTTCCGGCTCGATATCCAGGTTGTCACCGCGCCGGGCGGGCTTTCGGCCTGGCTGATCGAGGATCACTCGGTGCCCGTCGTTTCCCTCGCCTGGGGCTGGCGCGGCGGCGCGGCGCTGGATGCGGCAGAACACGGCGGCGCGCTGACCATGGGCGCGGCCCTGCTGATGGAAGGCGCCGGGGAGCTCGACAATGTCGGCTTCGCCGATGCGCTGCGGGACAATGCCATCGGGCTTGGCTTCGAAGCGCAGCGGGATGGGTTCGAAGGCTCGCTCCGCGCGCTGGTGCCGGTGCTGCCGGAAGCGGTGCGGCTGGCCAACCTCGCCATGCGGGCGCCGCGCCTTTCCGAGGATTCGCAGGGCCGCATCCGCGCCAGGGCCGTCGCCGGCGCCCGCGCCCAATTGGAAACGCCGCGCGGCCAGGTCGGGCGCGCTTTCTGGGCGGCCGCCTTCCCCGGCCACCCCGCCGGCCGACCAACCGGCGGCACGGTGGAAACGCTGGGCGCCCTGCCCGAACAGGCGATCCGGGACGGGCTCGCGCGCCAGCTTCGCGCAGGCGGCGTGCTGGTGGCGGCGAGCGGCGCCATTACCCCCGCCGAATTATCCCGCCTGCTGCCGACGCTGTTCGAGGGCCTGCCCGAAGGCGCGCCACCGGAAGCGCCGGCGCTGCCGGACTTCACCACCTTCCCGCCGCGCATCCTGCAGGTGGTGGCGCCGCAATCGGCCATCGTCTTCGGCCAGCCTGGCCCCGCCATCACCGACCCGGATTGGGAAGCCTTCCAGGTCGCGCTGCGCATCCTGGCCGGGGGCGGCTTCTCCTCCCGCCTCATGGAAGCGGTGCGGGTGCAGCGTGGCCTCACCTACGGGATCGGGGCGGGGCTGGACACGATGTTCGGGCAGGGCGTCGTCATCGGGTCCCTCGCCACCGACAATGCGAAGGTGGGGGAGGCGCTGGCCGTGACGCGGGCGGAATGGGCGCGGATGGCCGAACAGGGTGCTACGGCAGCCGAGGTGGACGATGCCGTCGCCTTCCTGACCGGCAACCTCCCCCTGCAATTCACCGACAGCCGCCGCATCGCCGGCACATTGCTGGCGCTGCGGCGAAACGACCGGCCGCTGGCCTGGCTGAATGACCGCGCGGGGCGGCTGCGCGCGCTGACACCGGAACGCATCGCTGCGGTATCGCGGCGCCTGCTGAAGCCGGAGGCGCTGTCCGTCGCCATCGCGGGCCAGCCCGAGGGAGTTTAGACTCGCGCCTACCGGCAGGGGACCAGCCGGATATTCTCGATCTGCACGTCAACCGTACTGCCGGTATCCTCGGAGTCCGTGGACAGTGACAGGTTCTGCAGCGCCGGCACCGCCGCCTCCCCGAAGGCGGCGCGCCAATCGGCGGCGAGATCGACCCGTTCTTCCACCCATTGGCCGAGCGGTCCCTCGGCGGGGCGAAGGATACGGATCTTGGTGATGGCGCCGGTCCAGGGGCTGGGGAAGAAGCCAGGACGGCTCCCGACTGGCCCAGCGGAGCCGCCCCACACATAGGACAGCACGCTGCGCGGCAGCCGGTGTTCGCCGGCGCCGGCCTGGGCCAGCGCGTGCTGGGTACGGGTGGCAAGCCCCACCGCGGGGCCAAAATCCAGGAAGCCGACGGACAGCGCTATGGCGCGGTCATCCCCGCCGCGCTTCGCCAGATCCGTCGCCGGCGGGCCGGCATCGACCCGCCAGCGCCAGGCGAGGCAGGTGGCCGGGCCGGTCAGCGCCCGGGTGATGAACGCCCCCTCACCCCTGGCCTGGATCCGGATGCCACCGCCCGGCGTCGCACTGAACCGCGCGGGGCGGATGCCGGTCCATTCCATCTTGCGCCAGCCCGCAGCCTCCACCTCCGGTGTCGTGCGGGAAGGCGACATCGCCCCCCCCAGCAGGGGAGCGGCGATCAGCACGGTCAGGGCCAGGACAAGGCGGTGCATGACCAGGAGCTTGGGAAGCCACCGATTATGACACAAGTGTTAACGTCAATTCATCCACAGCTTTCTGTGGCTGAACTGTCGCCCGTTCAGGTCGCGCCCGGCGTGGCTGCCCCAGGGGTCTGCGCCGGGGCTGCCGGCGCGGCGCCAGGTGGCGTCGCCCGCGTGCCGGAGGGGGGCGAGACCGGCGGGCCGGCCGGCGCCACCGTCACGCCTGGCGGCGGCGGGCGGTTCATCATCGCCCCCGTCATCGGGATGAAGTAGACGCCCACATCCTTGCGGCTGCGTACGCGCCCATCCTCGTCCTTCGTGTAGACATAAAGGAACTGGCCGCGCCGGAAGGGCTGCCCGATCGGGATCACCAGCCGCCCGCCGGGCTTCAGCTGCTGGATGATGGCTGGCGGCACATACTGCGCGGCGCAGGTGACGATGATGGTGTCGAAGCCGCCCGTGACCTCCGGCCAGCCGAAGAAGCCGTCGCCGACGCGGGTCTCCACATTGTCGTAGCCCAGCGGCGCGAAGATGCGGCTGACGCCGCGGCCCAGCGGCTCGATGATCTCGATCGAGTACTGCTTCGCCACGATCCGCGACAGCAGCGCGGATTGGAAGCCGGAGCCGGTGCCGATTTCCAGCACCACATGTTCCGGCTTCGGCTGGCAGACCTGGGTCATGTAGGCCTGGCCGAGATAGTCCGACAGCGCGGAGCCGTAGCCGACGCCCCAGGGCTTTGCCTCGGGTTCATAGGCATCGCCGGGGGAAGCACGGCCGCCTTCGTACATGTAGTGGAAGTATTCGCGCGGCACTTCGGCGAAGGCGCGCAGCACGGCAGGGTCCGCCTCCCCCTGGAAGCGGGCCTTCAGGTAGCTCTCGATGCTGGCGAGCGCGCGCTGCTTGCGGGCCTGGATCGATTGGAAGGTCGCCTGGGAGATCTCGCCATTGCGGCCGGAAGCACGCATGGCGGCGTTGTAGGCATCCCGCGACCAGGCGGCCGAGGAGGTCTGGGCCTGGAGAAGCCCCGGCGCCGCGAAGGTGGCGGCAGCGGCAGCCAGGAACTGTCGGCGTGGTTGCATCAGGCGGGGCTCCGTGGCCAGGCGAGGGTGACGAGTAAGTAACAAGCAGCGCCCGCGAGGAACAGCGGCAGCATGCCGATCCCATGGGCAATGAAATTCGCCAGCGGCGTCGCCACCACGGAAAAGGCACCGTTCAGCGCCCAGGCCCAGGGCAGCAGCGCCGGGCCTTCCTTCTGGAAGAGTTCGAGGCCGAGTGGGAAGGGCATGCCGAGCGCCAGCGAGATCGGCGCCAGCACCACCACCAGCAGCACCACGCGGGCGGCGAAGGGCAGGTCCAGCGCCGCGCCGACGGCGCCCGGCAGCAGCAGCGCAGCCAGTGCGGCCAGCGCGGCGGCGGCCAGCGCCGCGATGGTCAGCGCCCGGCCCGGCTTGGCGACGCCACCCGCCACCATGGCGCCAACGCCGGAGAAGACCAGCATCGCCGTCAGCACCAGGGCGAAGCCCGCCGTGCGGTCCCCCAGCAACAGCGCCGCCTGTTCGATCAGCGCGATCTCGATCATCAAGAAGCCGAGGCCGAGTGCCGGGAAGAACAGCAGCGCCCGGCCCATCATCGCCGGGCGGACCCGCAATGCGCCCCGCGCCAGCAGCGGCAGCCCGGCCACCAGCAGCGCCAGCAGCGCCGCCTGGGTCAGCACGGCCGCATTCACCAGCAGGCCAATCTCCGCCTGCGGCAGCACTTCCATGCGCTCCACCGCCGCGCCGATGGCGGGCAGGCGGACCAGGGGGGAAAGCCAGGGACGATCCGCCGTCACGGGGCTGCGGTCGAAGGCATCGCGCATCGGCGTGCCGGCCAGCAGCAGGCGGGTTTCCTCGGCCACCGCATCGGCCCCACCGGCCTGGCTATCGACACCGCCACTGTCGAGGGACACGGCGGACAATTCGTTCCAGACCTCGCGCCCCGCCACCTCGATCCCCGGTGCCCAGGAGATGTCGAAGGACCGCGCTTCCGCGAATTCCACCAGCTTGGCGACGCGCGCCGCATCCAGTGGCTGGCGCGCCATCAGCACGCGAAGGTTCCAGGCGGAGCGGATGACAGCCATGTGCTGGCCGGGGTCGGCGACGCCTGCCAGCCGCAGCGCGGCCTCGGCCGTGGCGATGACGCGCACGGCATAGGCCGGCAATTCACGGATCGAGATCGGGATGGACACCAGCCCGCCCGGCGAAAGCTGCGCGAGCCGCGCGGCCAGCGCCTCCTGCGTATAGGCGTGGCGATTCTGGTCGTCGGCGCCGAGGAAATCGCCGGCGATGTCCACCAGCTCGAAGCGCCCCGCCGCCCGCAGGGGATGTTCGGCGGAGATCACCACGCGGGGGTCGGCGGGCATGGCGGCGACGGGGCCGAGGCCAGCCTCGATCGCGCGGCGGAGCATAGGCTCCGGCTCGATCACCGTGACATGGGCAGCGCCGAGCGCCAGCGCCTCCTGCGCCCGGAACCCGCCGGCACCGCCAAGCAGCAGCACGCGCGGCGCGTCCAGCAGCGCATAGGCGGCGCCGTCCAGCGCGCCGGGGGCGTGGCCGGCCTCGGCGGGCTGGGTCATCGGCAATGCCGCGATGCGGTTGCCGTCGCGATACAGGCCATAGGCGCGCGGCGGCGCGGGCAGGCCCATGGAGCCCGCATTGTTGGTGACGTCGGTATCCAGCCGCTCCGTGAAATTGTCGAGCAACTGATAGAGCCCGCGCGGGCTGGTCCAGGTGCCGAGCACGCTGCCGCCCTGGACGTTCATCGGCGCGTAGATCGCCTTGTACTGGCTGACCATCGGCGCTGCGAGCAGCAGCACCGCCGCTTCCGCAGCCGCCAGCGTGGCGACGGCCGCGACGCGCCAGGCGACGCCGCCGGCCAAGGCGGTGGCCAGCGCCAGCAAGGGCAGCAGCGCCGGGACCAGCCCGAAGGGGTGGAGGAAAAACATCAGCAGCAGCGCCGCCACCGCGCCAGCGCCAGCGCCCAGCAGGTCATAGCCATAGACCAGGCCGATGCGGTCCGCCCGCGCCACGAAGTTCAGCGAAACCGCGAGGCCGGCCAGGAAGAAGAAGGGAAACAGCGCGGCGTAGTAGCCGAGGATATTCTCCAGCTGCGGCCAGGCCGTGGCGGGGTTCTGCAATTCCAGCGGGTTGAAGGGGTTGGCCGCCGCCGCGATCCATCCCGCCGCCCCGGCCACCAGCATCGCCAGCGGCAGCCCCGGCAGCAACGCCGCCGCATGGCGCAGGAAGAAGCCGCGCCCGATCACCATGACGACGCCGGACACCGCGAAGCCCGTCATGGCGATGGAAATCACCCAGTAGCCATACTCCGACCAGTTCGCGACGGCGAAAAAGCGCGTCAACGCGATCTCCACCCCCACCGCCGCAGCGGAAAGCAGGAACAGCGGCAGAAGCTGGATCATCACGCCCATTGGGCCTCGCGCGCCATGAAGCTCTCAAGCCTTGTGTTGAAGCGCGCGGCCTGGTCCACGAACAGCGCGTGGCCGGCATCCTCGTAGATGTCGATGCTGGCGGCGGGGTGGCGCTGCGCCACCAGGTTGGCCTGGCCCCGGAAGCGGGGCGTCACGGCATAGAGCACGGGGCGCCGCGTGGCATACAGCGCATTGCGCCAGAATTCCCGCGGCCGTGGGTAAGACAGCAGGCGGATGCTGGCTTCCACCGGCATGCGCTGCGCGTCGCGCGCCAGGCGGTCCAGGTAGTCCGGCGTCTGCGGCGTGCGATACATGCTGGCGACGAAGCCGCGCACCGTCGTGTCCCGCTGGCTGCGGAGGTTCTGGAAGAAGCGGCTGTTGGTGGCGGGCGGCGGCTCCCCCTCCCCCACCGAATTGTCGATCAGGACCAGGCCCGCGATCCGCGCATCGCCGGACTGGTCGAGGTAGGACAATGCATCCAGCACGCCGAGCGACCAGCCCGCGAGCACGACGCGCCCCGGGCCGAGGGTGGCCAGCACCTCCGCGATATCCCGCCCCCGCCGCTGCGGGTCGTAGCCCTGCGCCGGCACCGCGGAGCGGCCCTGGCCACGCGGGTCCATGACGGCGACGCGGTAGCGGGCGGAAAGCTGGTCGATCTGCGGGGTGAAGATCCAGGCCGGCATGCACCAGCCCGGCACGAACAGGATGGTCCGGCCGGCGCCGGCTTCCAGCACATGCAGCCGCACCTGGTCCGAGGTATTGATGAAACGGCTGGAGGGTGCAGCCTGCGCCGCCTTGCCCACCATCGCGGCACCTACCATCGCGCCGCCCGCAGCCAGCAGGCCGCGCCGTCCGATCATCGCGGCGCCGAGCCCCCGCATTCCTAGACCCCATCCATCACTGGCGCCGATTCGCGGCCGGTTCCAGCAGGCTTTAGCCACCGATTCGGTCGTCGATCCAGTCCCGCCGCGTCGCCGCATACAGCAATTGGTGCCGGAGTGGGCTACCCACCGGCAGGCGCGGGTGCTCGAAGCTGCCCACCCGCTTCATGCCGAGCTTTTCCATCAGCGCCCAGGACGGCAGGTTGGCCGGAGGCGTGAAGGCGTGGATGCGGTCCAGCCCCGCCGGCCCGAAGCCATAGGCAAGCGCGAGCCGCGCCGCTTCCTCCGCCAGCCCCTGCCGCTGGGCGCGCCGGGCGATGCGCCAGCCGATCTCGGTCGCGGGCGCCTCGGGCGGGCTGAAAGCGGCCTCGAAGAACACGGGTTGCAGGCCGACCACACCCACCATGCCCTCCGTGGGGGTTTCCACCACCCAGAAGCCATAGCCGCGTTCCCCGAAATTCGCGGCGATACGCGCGCCCCATGCATCGCTTTCGGCGCGGTCCTGGACGTTGGGGAAAAAGCCCATCACCTCCGGGTCACCATTGACGGCGTGCAGCGGGCCGAGATCCTCCGGCAGCCGCCAGGGGCGCAGGCGCAGGCGCGGCCCCTCGATGGTCACGGGTGTCATGGCCCCTTCCCCCTCTCGACACTGGAGAAAACCCTAGCATGGCCGGGCCGCTCCGCATGCAGGTTGGCGGGGGCGCCGCCGGGGACTAGGTTCCGCCGCGAAGGAGCGCCTGATGAACACGATCTCGTTGGACGCGATGGCCGCCACCGTGCCGGATGGTGCGTTGGTCGCGCTGCCGCCCGACAATTCCCTGCCGTCCGTCGCCCTGGCCCGCGCCTTGGTGCGCCGGGGTGCCAAGGGGCTGCGGCTGCTCGGCGTGCCGGTCTCCGGCTTCGCGACGGACCTGCTGGTCGGCGCCGGCTGCGTGGCGGAGATCGAGACCAGCGCCGTCAGCCTCGGCGAGGCCGGCTTCGCGCCCCGCTTCACCCAGGCACTGAAGGCCGGGCGCATCATCCTGCGCGACGCCACCTGCCCGGCCATCCACACCATGCTGCAGGCCGCCGAGAAGGGCGTGCCCTTCATGCCGCTGCGCGGGATCATCGGCAGCGACATCCTCGCCCACAGGCCGGACTGGAAAGTCATCGACAACCCGATGAGTCCCGATGGCGGGGACCCGATCGTGCTGCTGCCGGCGCGGCAGCCCGATATCGCGGCCATCCATGGCGTGATGGCGGATGAGGCCGGGAACATCTGGGTCGGCCGCCGGCGCGAACTGGCGACCGTCGCGCATGCCTCGAAGCGGGTGCTGGCCACGGTGGAGCGCATCGTGCCCGGCGACATGCTGGAGGATGAGCGCCTGGCGCCGGGCTGCATCAACGCGACCTACATCGATTCCATCGCCATCGCGCTGCGCGGCTGCTGGCCCGTGGCGCTGCTCGACGAATACGGCTTCGACGCCGCGCATGTCGCGGAATACGCCCGCCTCGCGAAGACGGAGGACGGGTTCCGCGAGTATCTCGACCGCTACGTCTTCAACACGCCCGTCCGGAGGGCCGCGGAATGACCGTGAAGCCGGAGGAATTGCTGGCGGCGACGCTGGCGCGGCTGATCCTGGACCCCACCGCGCCGCCGGCCCGGCATATCGCGGTGGGTGCTGCGTCCCCCTTGCCGGCGGCGGCCTGCTGGCTGGTGCGGAAGCAGGGACACGCGGTGCGGCTCTCGCTGCTGCACAAGCGCAGCGGCAATCCCTTCACCGAAGGCTCCCGCGAATTGTTCGACCTGACCGGGCAGGGACGGATCGACCTGTTCTTTCTCGGCGGCGGGCAGATCGACGGGCAGGCCAATCTGAACCTCCTCGGCACCGGCGAATGGCCGGGGGGAACGGCGTCCGGCGGCGTGCGTTTTCCCGGCAGCTTCGGGTCCGCCTTCATGTATTTCATGACGCCGCGCACCATCCTGTTCCGCGAAGAACACTCGCCCCGCGTGCTGGTGAAGCAGGTGGATAACATCTCCGCCCCCGGCGTTTCCGCCCCCGGCGTGTTCCGCCGCGGCACGGCGCAGGCGCTGGTGACGGGCAAATGCGTCTTCCGCTTCCACCCCGACCGCGCGCGCTTTTCGCTGGAAAGCCTCCATCCCGGGGAAAGCCTGGCCAGTGTGCGCGCCGCCACCGGATTCGATTTCGACGCGGCCGATGACGTGCCGGTCACGCCCGCCCCAACGGCCGAGGAACTCGCGCTGCTGCGCGGGCCGGTCTGCGACGAGATGCTGGAAACCTACCCGGAGTTCTGCGCCCGGGTCTTTGACAGGAAACAAGCGGCATGACGGAAGCCCCGCCCATTTCGGCAGGAAAGGGCCTGGCACTTTCCCCCGGCGCGCTCGCCGGGCTGAAGGTCATCGACCTCACCCGCGTCCTCGGCGGGCCCTATTGCACCATGATCCTGTCCGACCACGGCGCGGAGGTGGTGAAGATCGAGCCGCCGCAGGGCGATGAGGTGCGCGACTGGGGCCCCCCTTTCCATGAGGATGAGGCCAGCTACTTCATCGGCGTGAACCGCAACAAGCGCTCCCTCGCGCTCGACCTCTCGAAGCCCGAGGGGCGGGACGTGCTGATGCGCCTGCTCGACGGCGCGGATGTGCTGATCGAGAACTACAAGCCCGGCAGCATGGAAAAGTGGGGCATCGGCTATGCCGATTGCCTGTCCCAACGCTTCCCCGGCCTGGTGCATTGCCGCGTCTCCGGCTTCGGCGCCGATGGGCCACTGGGATCGCTCCCGGGCTATGACGCTGTGATCCAGGCGATGGTCGGGCTGATGTCGATCAACGGCAACGACACGACCGGCCCGCTGCGCATGGGCACGCCGATCGTCGATCTCGCCACGGGGCTGTATTCCGCCATCGCCATCCTGATGGCGCTGCAGGAACGCAACCGCAGCGGGCTCGGCCAGTTTCTCGACATGTCGCTGCATGATTGCGGCATGGCGCTGCTGCACCCGCAGGCCGCCAACCACTTCCTGAACGGGAAGCGGCCGAAGGCCACGGGAAACCCGCATCCGAACATCTCGCCCTATTCGAAATACGCGACCAGGACCTGCGAGATCTTCGTCGCCGTGGGCAATGACCCGACCTTCAAGCGGTTCTGCACCTTCCTCGGCCTCGACGACCTGCCGAAGGACCCGCGCTTCCTGACCAATGGGCTGCGCGTGACGAACCGCGCCGAACTCGACGCCATCCTCGATGTACGATTGGCGGAAGAAGATGGGCACGCGCTGACGGACAGGCTGCTGCGGAGCGGCGTGCCCTCCGGCCCCGTGCTGCATGTGGATGAGACGTTGCAGGCCCCGCATACCGCCCACCGGAACATGGTGACGGAGCTGGACTGGTACCGGGGGCTCGGTACCCCCATCAAGATGAGCCGGACGCCGGGTGGCACGCGCGCCACCCCGCCGAAATTCAATGAACACGGAGATTCGATCCTTGCCGCGCACGGCTTCTCGGCGGAAGAGATCGCTCAGTTGAAGGAAAAGGGGATCGTGGTGGCGAAACGCCGTTCATGAGCAAGGAACCACCGCGCAGCCTGCGCGCCATCGAGCAGCCGCCGGAGATCGACCGGCTGATGGCGCTCTGGGCGAAGGCGTTCGACGAGAAGTCGATCCCGGCGCGCCAGCGCCCGCGCCTGAAGGCCATGGGGCCTGGGCGCCGGGATGGCTTTACCCAGTGGGGGGCCAAGGTCGGCGGGATGGAAATGCACATCTCGCTGGAGGAAGTGACCGCCAATCGCTGGCGCATCGACCACAACAACCAGGGCGCGCTGGCGCTGCTGGACGGGCGGCCGGCGCTGCTGCGGCAATGGTATGTGAAGCGCGCCCCCGCCGATGCCTCGCTCTCGGCCGCCGAGATCGCGCAGGTGTCGGAGGAGGAGCCCTTCTACGTCACCCCCGGCGTGCATCGCGGCACGCCGACGGAACGCCGCCTGTATCAGGTGGTGGCGATGCTGGACGATGACGTGGTGGCGATCCGCGAACAGACGGCCGCCGCCATCGCCCGCCACACGGCGGCGGTGGAGCTGTTCGGCTTCGCCTGAGACGGTTCGGGGGGTGGCGAGTGCGATGCCCCCCCAAACGCTGGCTGACGCCGCGTGGCGCCTGTGGCATGCAACGGGACGGGGTGTCATCTCCGCCCCATTGCATGCCGCAGGAGCCGCCTACCCATGGATTGCCGCGTCGAATTGAAGGTGCTCGACCCCCGCCTGCATCAATGGGGGCTGCCGCGCTACCAGACCGGCATGGCCGCGGCGGTGGACCTGCTCGCCTGCCTCGATGCACCGCTGGAACTGCATCCCGGCACCGCGCCGGTGCTGGTGTCCTCCGGCATTGCCGTGCACATCGCCAACGCCGGGCTGGCAGCGATGGTGCTGCCGCGATCGGGTCTCGGGCACCGGCAGGGGCTCGTCCTCGGCAACCTCGTCGGGCTGATCGATGCCGACTACACCGGCCCCATCATGGTCAGCGCCTGGAACCGCTCCGCGCCGGGAACGGCGCCCATCATCCTCTCACCCGGCGAGCGCTTCGCGCAGATGGTCTTCGTGCCGGTGGTGCGGCCGCATTTCGACGTGGTGGAGGAGTTTTCCGCGCTGTCGGAGCGCGGCGCGGGCGGCTTCGGCAGCACCGGGACGCGGTAGAACAGGCTTCCCCTCCGCGGACCTACAGCCCCAGCCGGGCCCAGGCGGCGCGTTCCTCCAGCGCCGCCACCGCCCCTTCGGCGAGTGCCCCTCCGGCCAGCGCCCCGCCCGACAGCAGCCGCAGCGGCCAGGGCGGGCGGCGCGCGCCGATGGGCACCACCGTCGCCTTCTCCCCGAACCGCGCCTTGATCTCAGCCGAGGCTTCCCCGAGGCGATCCGCGAGGCCGAGCGCCACCGCTTCCTTCCCCGTCCAGAAGCGGCCGGTGAACAGCTGGTCCTCCGCCGCCTTCAGCTTCCCCGCGCGGCGATCCCGCACCCAGTCCTTGAAGATGACGTGGAGTTCCGCCAGCAGAACCTCAAGCCGCGCCGCATCGGCCGGCTGTTCGGGGCGGAACGGGTCGAGGAAGCTCTTTTCCGTCCCCGCGGTGTGCATGCACCGTTCGACGCCAAGGCGCGTCATCGCCCCTT
>CANJXD010000029.1 GCA_947478535.1 Acetobacteraceae bacterium | reverse complement strand
GATTGTTTCGGGCTCCCACGGCGCTATTTCAGGGCGCGACACAACCGGGCGTCGCTATCGCGCCGTTCCGCTTCTGGCATGATGGTCCCCACACCCGCCGGGCGCCTCGCCGATGCTGATCCTCGCCTTCGCCTTCCTCGCCCTTGCTGCCGCGCTGGAATACCGCGCGCGTGGCCTGCCATTGCTGCGCCCCGATCCGGGGTCGGACCGGGTTTGGCGGGGCCTCGGCACGGTCTGCGGCATGCTTGCGGGCTTCGGGCCGCTGGTGGTGATGGCGCGCATCGATGTCGCGCAAGGGGCCGGGGCCTATCTGCTCGGCGCCGTCTTCGCCTTCGGCGGGGCGTTCTTCCCGGTTCGGTGGTGGCCGATGGTGTCCCCGGCCGCGGGGGTGTTCGGGCTTGGGTTGCTGATCGGCGCCCTGCTGCGGGGGTGAAGCGGGGGCCGCATGGCTGGCATCCCGTCCCGAAATGGCTTGATCGCGCTCGGCGCGCCGCCATGACTTGATCGGGGCGCGGCGCGGCGTATGGTCCGGCCCGAAAACCCAGGGGCTCCCGCATGTCCGAGCAGTTCGACCTCATTGTCATTGGCGCCGGTCCCGGCGGCTATGTCTGCGCGATCCGCGCCGCGCAGCTCGGCATGAAGGTGGCCTGCGTCGAGAAGCGGACGACTCTGGGTGGCACCTGCCTGAATGTCGGCTGCATCCCCTCCAAGGCGCTGCTGCAATCCTCCGAGCATTTCGAGGAGGCGCTGCACAAGCTGGCGGATCATGGGGTGAATGTCGGCCAGGTCTCCCTCGATCTCGCGAAGATGCAGGCCCGGAAGGGCGAGGTGGTGGGCGCCAACGTCAAGGGCATAGAATTCCTGTTTAAGAAGAACAAGGTCACCTGGCTGAAGGGCGCCGGGCGCATGGTGGCGGCGGGGCAGGTGGAGGTGGCCGGGACCACCTACGCCACGAAGCACATCGTCATCGCGACGGGGTCCGAAAGCACGCCGCTGCCGGGTGTGACGGTGGATGAACAGCGGATCGTCACCTCCACCGGCGCGCTGGAGTTGGACGCGGTGCCAGGGCACCTCGTCGTGATCGGCGGCGGCGTGATCGGGCTGGAGCTTGGCAGCGTGTGGCGCCGGCTTGGCGCGAAGGTCACGGTGGTGGAGTTCCTCGACCGCATCGTCCCCGGCATGGATGGCGAGGTTGGCAAGGCGTTTGAGCGCGTGCTGGTCAAGCAGGGCATCAAGTTCAAGCTGAAGACGAAGGTGACGGGTGCCGTCACCGCCGAGGATGGCGTGACGCTGACGCTGCTGCCCGTGGCCGGTGGCGCGGAGGAAACGCTCAAGGCCGATGTGGTGCTGGTGGCGATCGGCCGCCGCCCGCATGTGGAGGGCCTCGGGCTGGCGGAAGCCGGCGTGGCGCTGGATGAGCGCGGGCGGGTCAGGACGGACCACCACTTCGCCACCAATATCCCCGGCATCTGGGCGATCGGCGATGTCATCGTCGGCCCCATGCTGGCGCATAAGGCGGAGGAGGAAGGCGTGGCGCTGGCCGAACAGCTCGCCGGGCAGAAGCCGCACATGAACTACGATGCGATCCCGGGCGTGGTCTATACGTGGCCGGAAGTCGCCAGCATCGGCAAGACCGAGGAAGAGCTGAAGGCCGCGGGCGTTGCCTATAAGGTCGGCAAATTCCCCTTCACCGCGAATGGCCGTGCCCGCGCCATGGGGGAAATGGACGGCTTCGTGAAGATCCTGGCGGACAGGACGACGGATCGGGTGCTCGGCGCGCATATCCTGGGGCCGGATGCCGGTACGCTGATCGCCGAGATCGGCGTCGCCATGGAATTCGGCGCCAGCGCCGAGGATGTGGCGCGCACCTGCCACGCGCATCCCACGCTGAACGAGGCGGTGAAGGAAGCCGCACTCGCGGTGGATGGGCGCGCGCTGCACATGTAGCGGCCGCCGGCCGGCCTCGGGGTGCCGTGCTGAAGTTCCTGGGATCGAAGCGCGGCCTGCTGCCGCAGATCCAGCGCGCGGTGGGCGCGGCGGCGGGGGAAGGCGCGGTGGTCGCGGACCTGTTCTCCGGCTCCGCCCGCGTTGCCTTCGCGCTCAAGGCGGCGGGCTGGCGCGTGGTGGCGAATGATCACCTGGCCTTCGCGCATCGCCTGGCGATGGGGGTGGTGCAGGCGGATGCGGAACGCTGGGGCGTGCGGGCAGCGCGGCTGATCTCCGAACTGCAAAGCCTGCCGGCCGCGCCGGGCTGGTTCACCGCGACCTATGCCGAGGGCGCGCGCTACCTCCACCCCGTCAATGCCGGGCGGCTGGAAGCGATGCGGGACAGGCTCGCCATGCTGGAGGTGGAGCCGGAGTTGGAAGCGGTGGTGCTGGCCGCGCTGCTGCTGGCGGCGGACCGGGTGGACAGCACAGCGGGCCACCAGAGGGCCTTTCTCCGCGCCTGGGCGCCGCGCGCCCTGAAGCCGCTGGAGTTGCGCCTGCCGGAATTGCTGCCCCGCCCCGCCGCCGGGCCCTGCCTGGCGCTGGACCAGGATGCGGTGGACCTGGCGGGGGAGATCGACTGCGACGTCGCCTATCTCGACCCGCCCTATGACCAGCACAGCTACCTCTCGAACTACCATGTCTGGGAGACGCTGGTGCGGTGGGACCGGCCGGAGAGCTATGGCCGCGCGGCGAAGCGGGTGGATTGCCGGACGCGGCGCAGCGCCTTCAACCAGCGCGCCAGCATCGGCCCGGCCTTCGCGCGGCTGGTGGGTTCGCTACGGGCGCGGACGCTGATCGTCTCCTTCGGGGCGGAGGGGTTCATGGAGCGGCTGGCGCTGGAACAGATGCTCCGCGGGCGCGGGTTCCTGCGCGTGCTGGAGATTCCGCACCGGCGCTACGCCGGCACGCGGCTCGGCATCCACAATGCGAAGGGGGAGCGCGTCGGCACGCCGGGGGCGGCGACGACGATGGAACGGCTTTACGTCGTCAGCGACCGGCGCCTGGACCTGCCCACGGATCAGCCCTGGGCCGAGGGTTGAGGGAAAGGCCCCGCGCCCTGTAATGCCAGGGGAGAAGGAGCTTCTGCCCGATGACCCAGCCGCCCACCGACCGTCGCACCGAGGGCGTTCGCCGCCTCGCCGAGCATATCGGCGGGCTCATCAAGGCCGATGTCGTGCTGCGGCTGTGGGATGGCTCCACCGTCAAGCTGGGGCCGGAGGCGCAGGGGGACCTCGCCATTGCGATCCGTGACCCCGGGCTGCTGACGCGGCTGGTCCGCAGCCCGAAGTTGCCGACGCTGATCGAGGGATTCGCCTCGGGCGCTATCGGCATCGAGGGCGGCACGCTGCTGGACCTGGCGGCGCGGGCCGAAGGCGGGCGGCGCGGGGTGCTGAAGCAGGTGGACAAGGCCTTGGCGGCGAAGGCGCTGCTGCCCTTCCTGCTGGGCAGTGGCAGCGCGGCGGCCAGCAATCACGGTTGGGCCGGGCCGGGCGATGCCACGCAATATGGCAAGGGGCGCGACGACAAGGCGCTGATGCATTTCCACTACGACCTCTCCAACGCCTTCTACGCGCTCTTCCTCGATCCGGAGATGGTTTACACCTGCGCCTATTGGCCGACCGCGGAGACGACGCTGGAGCAGGCGCAATTCGCCAAGCTCCACCTCGTCTGCCGGAAGCTGCGCTTGCAGCCGGGGGAACGCCTGCTCGATATCGGGTGCGGCTGGGGTGGCATGGTGATCCATGCCGCGACGCATTGGGGCGTTCACGCCACCGGCGTGACCTTGGCGGAGGAGCAATACGCCTACGCCGTGGAGAAGGTGAAGCGCCTCGGCTTGCAGGACCGTGTGACCATCGTGCTGCAGGATTTTCGTGAGTTGGACGTGCCGCCCTTCGACAAGGTGTCGTCCATCGGCATGTATGAGGCTGTCGGCCTCGATAATCGGGAGGGCTATTTCAAGGGCGTGAAGGACCGGCTGCGCCCGCGCGGCGCCTACCTCCACCACGCCATCGCCCGCCCGATGAAGAAGAACGAGAAGGAATTCCGCAAGAAGCGCCCGGAATTCGAGGCCCTGGTAAAATACATCTTCCCGGGTGGGGAACTGGACCATATCGGCGGCACCCATGACGCGATGGAGCGCAACGGCTTCGAGGTGCATGATTGCGAGGGGCTGCGGGAGCATTACGGCCGCACCTGCCGCGCCTGGACCGAGCGCCTGCATGCGCGCCGTGACGAAGCGGTGGCGGAAGTGGGGCTCGCCAAGACCGAGATCTGGCTGCTGTATCTCGCGGGCTGCGCCCTGGCGTTTGAGCGCGGGACCGTCAGCATTTTCCAGACCCTGGCGACGCGGCGCAATCGCGGTCCGTCCGGCCTGCCGCCGACGCGAGCCGACCTGTATCGCTGAAGGAGCGCCAGGCAACTCTGGGTGGGGCGGGCCGTTCGCTCCGGGAACCGCCTGGAGACATTCGATGACCCCCGTGATGAACCGACGCCTTCTGCTTGCCGCCGCCATCGCCGCCCCCAACCTGCCCGGGGTGGCCCTCGCCCAGGCCAACCGGCCGATCACCGGCACGACGCCGGATGCGGAGGGCTTCGTCGCCGCCGCGACGGAGCTTGACCAGTTCGCCATCTCGACCAGCCACCTGCTGCTGCAGGGCAGCACCCATCCGCAGATCCGCAGCTTCGCGCAGCGTATGGTGCAGACGCATGCCGCGATGATGATGGAACGGCTTTCGATGCCGGAGCTCATGGTGCTGATGTCCGGCGGGATCGAGGCGGAAAAGCGCCGTCGCTTGGTGGCCATGGTGCCGCTGCGGGGCAATGAGCTGGACCGCACCTATGTCCAGGCGCAGGTCGATACGCTGAAGGAGGCGGAAGTGTTCCACCGCATCACCTCCATCGATGGCGCGGTGCCGGCGGTGCGGGCCTACGCCTCGCGGCACCTGATCGCGATCCGCGCCAATCTGGCGGAAGCGCAGGCCTTCCAACTGCCGAAGGTGGAATAGTCAGCGCCCGGCGGCTTCTCGCGGGGGCCACGTCGTAGCACCATGGCCCGATGTTGCGGGTCGCCATCGGGCTCGGCGTGGCTCAGACCATCGCCTGGGCCTGTTCCTACTACCTGCCCGCCGTGGTGGCCGCGGAGGTCGCGGCGGAGCTTGGGCTTTCGCGAACCTGGGTTGTGGCGGCCTTCTCCGCCGCGCTGCTGGTGGCGGGCTTCGCCTCCCCGGCCGTGGGGCGGGCGATCGAGGCGCAGGGAGGCCAGCGGGTGCTGGTCGGATCCTCGCTCGTGTTGGGGGCGGGGCTGGCGCTTCTGGGCCTGCTGCCGGGGCTCTGGGGGTGGTTCCTCGGGTGGCTTGTGCTCGGCATCGGCATGGCGATGGGGCTGTATGAGGCCGCCTTCGCGACGCTCGGCCGGCAGTTCGGCCAAGGTGCGCGCCGCGCCATCACCACGGTGACGCTGTTCGCGGGCTTCGCCAGCACCATCGGCTGGCCGGTGGGCGCGGCGCTGCTGCCGGTGCTGGGCTGGCGCGGGCTCTGTGTCTTCTACGGCGTGTTGCAGGTGGTGGCGGTGCTGCCGATCTACCTCGCCCTGGTGCCGCGCGACCCGCCGGCGACATCGCTTGGGGCGGCGCGAAAGAAGCCGGATGCACCGGCGCTGGCCTGGGCGCGGCGGGCCTTCGTGCTGCTGGCGGTGTTCTTCACCCTGCGTGCCTCCATTTCCGCCGTACTCGGCGTGCACCTGATCGCGCTGCTGGAGGCGCTGGGCTTGGCGCTGGCGGTCGCGGTCGGTATCGCGGCGAGCGTCGGCGCGGCGCAGGTCGGCGGGCGGGTGCTGGAATTCACACTCGGCGCGAAGACGCATCCGCTGACCGTGGCGCGGGCGGGGGCGGTGCTGCTGCCGGCGGGGGTGGGAGCGCTGCTGCTGCTGGGGCCCATTGCGGCGCTGCCCTTCGCGCTGGCCTATGGCGCCTCCAACGGCATCCTGACGATCAGCCGCGGCGCGGTGCCGCTCTCGCTGTTCGGGGCGGAGGGCTATGCGGCGCTGATGGGGCGGATGGCGATGCCGGTACTGCTCGCCCAGGCCCTGGCGCCGACACTGGCGACGCCGCTGGTGGAAAGCGCCCCGGCGATGCTGGTCTTCGCGCTTGCCGGCGTTCTGGCGGTCGCCGGGCTGGCCTGCCTGTGGATGGTCACCCCCCGGCCGGCTGAATAGCCCTCCCTCAATCCGCCCGGGGATGCGCCTTCTGCCAGGTATCGAGCAACGAGGCCGCATCGACCCGCGTGTAGCGCTGGGTGGTCGACAGGCTGGCATGGCCCAGCAATTCCTGGATGGCGCGGAGGTCGGCGCCGCCGCCCAGCAGATGGGTCGCGAAGGAATGGCGCAGCGCGTGCGGCGTCGCGTGTTCCGGCAGCCCGGCCAGGCGCCGCCAGTTCCGCAGGCTGCGCTGCGCCACGGCGGGGTCCAGCCGGGCACCGCGGGCACCGAGGAACAGCGGTGCGTCCGGCCTGCGGTCCGGGTGCTCGGCGAGCCATGCCTCCATCGCCTCCCGCACTGCCGGCAGGACGGGGACGATACGCTGCTTGTTGCCCTTGCCGGTCACCCGCAGCACGGCATCGGCGCCGCTGCGGGGGGCGTCCTTCACATCCAGTGCCAGCGCCTCTGCGATGCGCAGGCCGCAGCCATACAGCAGGGTGAACAGCGCGACGTCCCGTGCCGCCTGCATCCGCGGCTGTTCGGCGCGGTCGGGGTCATGCACATCGCCGATATTCGCCGCCAGGTCTCGCGCATCCTTGGCCGAGAGGGCGCGCGGCACGGGGGCGCCGGGGCGCGGGCCCCGCAGGCCGGCCAGGGCGGCGGCGGATTGGCCGTGGCGCTTCGCCACATGGCGAAGGAAGCCGCGGATGGCGGCCAGGCGCCGGGCGCGTGTGGCATTCCCATCGCCCTCCCGCGCCCGGTCGGCGAGGAAGGCGCGGATATCGGCCGGGCGGAGGGCGCCGAGTTGATCGACATCCGGCTCCTCCCCCATGTGCCGGGTCAGGAAGCCGAGGAACAGGGCGAGGTCCGTACCATAGGCCTCGGTGGTGTTGGGGCTGGCGCGGCGTTCCGCGGCCAGGGTCTGCAACCAGGAAGCGACGGCCTGGCGCGCCTCCATCGTCGCGTCTGGCGCGCGGGCTTCCACTAGCGGGCCAGGGCTGCGGCGACGGCGCGACCGAGGAAGGCGAGGGTGGCGGCGGCCTGGCGGGCCGGCAGCGCAGCGGCGTCGCGCGCCCCGATCGCGAGCAGGCAGGGGGTGCCGTACCACAGCGGCACGCGCAGCAGGGCATCGCGCGAGATCAGGGGCGCGGCTTCGGCGTGCAGCAGGGGGGCGTCCGTGACCTCCGTCCGCACCCGGGCGTCACGGCCGCGGCCAAGCAGGCGGTTCACGCTGCCATCGGGCAGCCAGCGAATGCCCCAGCCCTCGAACAGGCGTTCGATCTCGTGCCGTCTTTCCGGCATGGCGCCGCTGAGGCCCTGGCCTGGAGCGGAACCGGGACGTTCGGCGAGCAAGGTGCAGCTTTCCACGCTCAGAAGGGCGGGCAGTTCCTGGGCGATGGTCTCCCCCACATCGCGCGCCCGCATCAGGGCGAGCACGGCGAGGCGGACGCGCAGCACCAGGGTGGCGCCGGCGCGGCCATCCTTCAGCGCGGCCTCCACCTCCCCTTCCAGGGTGCGGGTGCGGGCGCGCTCGGCGGCGATCATCGCCGCCATGTGGTCCGCCATGCCTTCGCCATGCACGCGGCGCGGCGGGGTGAGGGCGCGGTAGAGCTCCGGCCGATTCGCGAGGAAATCCGGATGCTGGATCAGGTAGGCCGCGACCTCCTCGGCCGTGGCGTCGAGGAGGTTGGCGGCCGCTGGCTTCACAGGATGGACTGGCCCGTCTTCGCCCAATCCGCGAGGAAGGCGGAAAGGCCGGAATCGGTCAGCGGGTGCTTCAGCAACTGGCGGATCACGCCGGGCGGCAGGGTGGCGACATGCGCGCCGAGCTTCGCCGCCTGCACAAGGTGGATGGGGTGACGGACGGAGGCCACCAGCACTTCCGTCTTGATGGCGGGGTAGTTGCGGTAGATCTGCATGATATCGGCGATCAGCAGCATGCCATCGGTCGCGATATCATCGAGCCGGCCGACGAAGGGGGAGATGAAGGCCGCACCCGCCTTCGCCGCCAGCAGCGCCTGGGCGGCGGAAAAGCAGAGCGTGACGTTGACCGGCGTGCCTTCATCGGACAGCGTCCGGCAGGTGCGCAGCCCGGCTTCGGTCAGCGGCACCTTCACCGCGACATTGGAGGCGATGCCGCGGAGGTAGCGGCCCTCGGCCAGCATGCCGGCGAAATCCGTCGCCGTGACCTCGGCGCTGACCGGGCCGGGGGTCAGGGCGCAGATCTCGGCGATGACCTCCGCCATCTTGCGCCCGGACTTGGCGATCAGGCTCGGGTTGGTGGTGACGCCATCGACGAGGCCGGCTCCCGCCAGGCTGCGGATATCGGCGACATCGGCGGTGTCCACGAAGAACTTCATCGGGCTTGGTCCCTTTGGCAGAACATCCGGTGCAGGATAAGGCGCGTGGTGCGGCGCCAGCCTCGCCCCGGCGGGTGCGGAATGACAATCACTGACTGCGGAGCTTGATAGCATGCGGCCCCCCGGGCGGAAGTCGCCGCCCTCGAACCAACCCCTCGGCGTGGCTTCCGCGCCACGGCGGCGGCGGGTGCTGCTGCCGCTGCCGCTGGCCGCCGGCGCCTATGACTACCGCCTGCCGCCGGGGATGGAGGCGCCGGTGGGCAGTTTCGTCGCCGTGCCGCTGAACGGGCGGGAGATGCTGGGCGTGGTCTGGGATGGGGAGACCGATCCGGACCTGCCGGCGCATCGGCTGCGGGACATCCAGGCGGTGGTCGGTGTGCCGCCGATGGGCGAGACGCTGCGCCGATTCGTCGATTGGGTGGCAGCCTATACGCTTTCCCCCCCGGGGGCCGTGCTGCGGATGGCGATGAGCAGCCCGGCCGCCTTCTCCCCCCCCACCGCGCGGGCGGGATGGCAACGGGCGCCGCAGGAAGGACGCAATGCTCCGGCTCCGCGGATGACGCCGGCGCGCCAGAGGGTGCTGGATGCGCTGCCGGACGGGGAGGTGATGACCGGGAGCGAACTCGCCGCCGCTGCCGGGGTTTCCCCCGCCGTGGTGCGCGGGCTGGCCGACGCCGGGCTGCTGCTGCCAGCCCTGCTGCCGCGCGACGAAAGTTTTCCCATGCCAGACCCGGAACACCCTGGCCCGACACTCGGCACCGAACAAGCCGATGCGGCGGCAAGGATGCGGGAGAAGGTGGCGGAACGCCGCTTTGCCGTCACGCTGCTGACCGGCGTCACCGGGTCCGGCAAGACGGAAGTCTACCTCGATGCCGTTGCCGAATGTCTGCGAAGGGGGCGGCAGGCGTTGGTCCTGCTGCCGGAAATCGCCCTGTCCGCCCAGTGGTTGGACCGCTTCCAGGCCCGCTTCGGCGTGGCGCCGGCGCTGTGGCATTCGGAACTCGGCGCGCGGATGCGGGCGCGCACCTGGCGGATGGTGGCGGAGGGCGGCGTCGGCGTGCTGGTCGGCGCACGATCCGCGCTGTTCCTGCCTTTCCCCGATCTCGGCCTGATCATCGTGGATGAGGAGCATGAGACGGCGTTCAAGCAGGAGGACGGCGTCGTCTATCACGCCAGGGACATGGCGGTGGTGCGGGCGATGCTGGCCAAGGCGTCCTGCGTGCTGGTCTCCGCCACGCCGTCGCTGGAGACGCTGAACAATGTGGAGACGGGGCGCTACGACCACCTGCATCTGTCGGAGCGCCATGGCAGCGCGGGCATGCCGGAGGTGGTGGCGCTGGACCTGCGGCGGACGCCCCCCGAGCGCGGGCGCTTCATCGCCCCGCCCCTGGTCGATGCGGTGCGGGAGACGCTGGCGCGTGGCGAACAGGCGATGCTGTTCCTCAATCGGCGGGGCTACGCGCCGCTGACGCTGTGCCGCGCCTGCGGGCACCGGATGCGCCGCCCGAACTGCACGGCCTGGCTGGTGGAACACCGCGCCCAGCGCCGCCTGCAATGCCACCATTGCGGCCATGCCGAGCCAATTCCCACCGTCTGCCCGGAATGCGCCGCGCCGGGCACGCTGACCCCCGTCGGCCCCGGCGTGGAACGGGTGGTGGAGGAAGCGGCGGAGCTGTTCCCCGAGGCGCGGCGCATCGTCATGGCCAGCGACACCATCGCCGGCCCGGCGGCGGCGACGGCGGCGGCGGAGGCGATCGCGGCGCGGGAGGTGGACCTCATCATCGGCACGCAGATCGTCGCCAAGGGCTGGCACTTTCCGCATCTGACACTGGTGGGGGTGGTGGATGCCGATCTCGGCCTGGCGGGGGGAGATCTGCGGGCGGCGGAACGGACGCTGCAATTGCTGCACCAGGTCTCCGGCCGCGCTGGGCGGGCGGAAGCGCCAGGGCGGGTGCTGCTGCAGACCTTCAACCCCGATCATCCCGTGATGCGGGCGCTACTGTCCGGCGACCTCGATGCCTTCATGGCGGAGGAGGCGGCGGGGCGGCGGCCGGGGCATTGGCCGCCTTTCGGGCGGCTCGCGGCGCTGATCGTGAGCTCGGAGGATGAGCGGGAGGCCGATCGGGCTGCGCGGGACCTCGGCCTCGCGGCGCCCCGGGCGGAAGGGGTGGAAGTGCTGGGGCCGGCGCCGGCGCCACTCGCGCTGCTGCGCGGGCGGCACCGGCGCCGGCTGCTGCTGAAGGCGCGTCGGGAGGTCAGCGTGCAGTCGCTGCTGCGGGAGTGGCTTTCCCGGGTCAAACTTCCGAACAGCGTGCGGGTGCAGGTGGATGTGGACCCGGTGGGGTTCCTGTAGGCGTTCAGCCCCTGCGGCGGAGCGCCTCGTCGATCAGCCGCCGGTCGCGCGCCTCGCTGCGGCGGCCATGGACGACCAGCACCGCCCAGATTACCGCCAGCAGCCAGGCGCCCTGGCCGACGACGAAGGGCAGCAGGATGAAGATCAGCCCACCAAGCCAGAGCAGCGCGTTGAACACGGCCTGGAAGGGCCTGCCCTGGAACAGGATGGCGAGCGGCGGGACCAGGATCGCGAGGAGGTAGGACATACCTCCGATGTGGCCCCGCCCCGCCGGTGGTTCAATCAGGCAGCAAGCCTCACCACGCGGCCTTCCATCGCCTCCACCCGCCGCATGCCGATGATCTGGCCGAGATTGCCGGCGATGAGGTGGACCATGCCGAGCGGCATGGCGTGCATCGTCACCTCGGCGCGGATCGCCTCACCGTCACGGTTGGCGCGCAGCACATCGGGCACCAGGTCCCGCTTGGCGAAGGGTTCGAGGACGCGGGACAGCAGGCCGGGTGAGGCATCGGCGGTGACGGTGAAGCGCGCCGCGACAAGCGGCTCGGCATCGGGGTCGGACATAGGGGAAACTCCGGGGAGGGACGAAGAACCAGCGCATACCCGGCCGCGCGCAACTGCCCCCGCTGGGGGCAGGCTCAGGCGGCCGGGCCGGTAATTCGGCCCGAAGGGGTCCGGAAGATCGTCACGCCCCAGACGTAGCAGCGGGCTTTTCCGCTGTCACGCCTTTGCGGCCACAGGCGCCGCAACCGCCGTGGCGGGCGCTGCGGGCGCGCGGGCGGGCGGCATCGGCATCTCGATTCCCAACTCGGCGAAGCGCATCTTGATGCGGCGATTGAATTCGCGGACCACGCCCCAGCGACCCGACGGGTCGGTCTTGATGCGGCCGCGGATCAGCACGCCGGTATCGCCGAGGCGCTCCACGCCCAGCACGTCGATATCATCGCGGATGATCAGGGAAAGCTTCGCGTCGGCCCGCATTTCCGCACCCACCTGGCGCATCACGCCGACGATGCGGTCGGTATCCTCATCATAGGTCACCGTCACGTCGAGCACGGCGAAGGCGAAGTCCCGCGTCATGTTCGTGACCGTGGTGACGGCGCTGAAGGGGATGATGTGGATGCTGCCATCCTGCGCGCGCAGGCGGATGGAGCGAATGGACAACTGTTCCACTACGCCGGACAGCCCGCCGACCTGCACCACATCGCCCACCGCGACCGCATCCTCGAACAGCAGGAAGACGCCGGTGATGACGTCCCGCACCAGGGTCTGGGACCCGAAGCCGATGGCAAGGCCTACGACGCCGGCGCCGGCGATCAGGGGGGCGACATTGACGCCGATCTCAGTCAGCACGTTCAGCGCCACGAACACGATGATGGCGACGGACAGCACGGTGCGGAGCATCGGCAGCAGCGTGCGGACGCGGGCGCTGCGCGCCGCCTTCGCATCCCGCGAAAGCCGCGTGAGGTAACGCTGGATCGCGGCATTGGCGAGTTCCCAGACCGTGATCGCGACCGTCAGCGTCAGCCCGATGGAGACGAGGGAGGTCAACAACCGGGCGCCGAGCTTGCCGCGGCCGAACCAGGCGAAGGCGTCGATCCCCCAGGCTTCCAGCAGGAACAGCAGCGTCAGGATGCCGATGAGGCTGGTGACGAGGCCCTTCAGCACCGGCAGGTAGCGATTGGCCCGCGCTTCCAGGCCGGGATAGCGGCGGGCGAGGTCCGGCCCGATGGCGAAGCCGCGCATGATCCCGCGCCGCGCCAGTTCATCCGCCAGCTTCGCGAGGCCGAGGATCAGCAGCGTGATGGCGGAAACGCGAAGCAGCCTTTCGAAGCCATCCCGCACCTCCAGCGCCCAGACGCCCCAGAGCGCCATCAGCCACAGGATGGCGATGAGGTGCCAGACATCGGCCACCCGGTCCCGCAACGCACGCAGGAAGCGGCGCGCCTGGTCGGGGTGCTCGGTCTCCGCCAGCGGCGGTGCCCGCAGCACCTCGGCCACGCCCTGGCGGTTCTGCAGCACGACGATGATCAGCAGCAGCGACACGACGAGAAGCGAGAAGCGCAGCACCGCGTCATAGGCCGCCCAGGGCATGCCGAAGAGCAGCCCGGCTTCGGCGACGGCGTAGCCGGTGATGGCGACGACGACGACGCGCCGGATCCAGATGGTGACATAGGCCGCCGTCTCATCCTGGCAGGGCAGCAGGCGCAGATGGGTGGAAGCCGGGGAGAACAGGGCGCGCGAAAGGGCCATCACGGCGCGCAGGGCCATATAGGCGTTGTTCGCGGTCAGCAGGACGAGTTCGGTCGTCGGCAGCGGCCGGACGGCGCCGATCATGCCGTAGGAGATGATGGCGAAGGCGGCGACCGGGATCAGGTCCAGCAGCAGGCGGGCCATCACCAGCGGCACCCGGCGCATCCAGGTCCAGCGGTCATCGGCCTCCGGCGCCATGGCGTCCAGCCGGTCCGCCCAGCGGCGGAGGCTGCGCGCCGTGAGGTATTCCGCCAGCATGCCGGCGCCGAACAGCAGCAGCAGCTTCCAGGCGGCATCGATCACGCGGGTCTGCGTCACCGGGTCCCGCGCCACGCCGCCCATCCAGGCGACGAGGCTGGGCAGGTCCGTCGCGGCCTGGGCGGCGGCGACCAGGCTGTCCGACAATCCCTGCAGGCGCTGGGAGGCGCCCATCAGCAACTGCGCGCCGAGGGTGTTGGGGGCGAGCAGGGCCGGCTCGGCCGGGGGCGGGGCCGGGGTGGCCTCCGCCGCCGGGGCCTCGCCGCGCTGTGCGGCCGAGAGGGCTTCCAGCGTCCGCAGCAATTCGGCGCGGCGCGTATCGTCGCGCAGCGTTTCAAGCAGTCGGGCGATATCGACAGACCCCACTGGGGGCGCGCCAGGTGTGGATGCGGGGGTGGGTACGGGGGCTGGGGCCGGCGCCTGCGCCACGGCGGGCGCGGCGGAGGTGGCCAGGGCGGAAAGCAGCAGGGAAAGGGCAAGGACAAGGGCGCGCATGGGGCTGGGTGAACAGCGCCGCCCCGGCCGGGTCAACCCTGAAGCTGGCCGCGAAGCCCTGTGCATCCCCGAATTCCGTTTCATGCGACGGGCGACCATGGCGTGGAGATGGGATCGCGGCGCGGCCGTATTGTGGCGCTGCCGGGGCAGGGCGCGCCGGCCTATCGCCGCAGGGTATGTTGCGGTGCAGCGCATCCGGGGGGAGGATGCAGGCGTGACGCCCCGATCCCCCTATCTCTGGCCTGTCCTCGTCGCATTGCTGGCGGCGCATCTGGCGGGGATGGGAGCGTTCCTCACCGTGCCGGTCCTGGCCCCGGCCATGGCGCCGGAAACCGGGATCCCCGCGAGCTTCGCCGGCTTCCATACCGCGCTGGTCTATGCCGGGGCGCTGCTGACCGGGCCACTGACCGGGCCGCTGATCAAGATCCTGGGCGGCGTGCGGCTGTTGCAGATCGCGATGGTGACGCTGGGTTGCGGAATCGCGCTGGCGATGCTCGGGCATCCGGCGGCGCTCGCGGCTTCCGCCCTGCTCGCGGGGATCGGCCATGGGCCGCTGACGCCGGGGGGGAGCCATCTGCTGGCGGCGCACACCCCGGTGAAGCGCCGGGCCCTGGTGTTCAGCATGAAGCAGGCCGGGGTGCCGCTCGGCGCCATGGTGGTGGCCTGGATGACGCCGGCCATTGCGCTGGTCTGGGGGTGGCGGGCCGGGGTGCTGGCGATGTCCGCCATTGCCTTCCTGGTCGCCATCGGGCTGGAGCCGCTGCGCCGGGCGCTGGACCAAGTGGAGCCTGGGGCACGGCCGGCCGGAGGATTCGTGGGCATCCTGCGCGAATCGGCGGCTGGTATCGGGATGCTTCGCCGGGATGGCGAATTGGCGCGGCTGACCATCATGTCCTGCGGCTACGGCATCGCGCAGTTCTGTTTTTCCACCTTCTTCGTTGCCTACCTCGTGACCACGCATGGGCTTTCGTTGGCGGAGGCCGGTATCAGGCTGGCGCTGGCGCAGGGGGCGGGGGTGATCGGCCGCGTCGCCTGGGCGCTGCTGGCGGACCGGTTCGGGGCGCGCGGGTCCCTGGTGGCCTGCGGGTTGCTGGCGGCTGTGGCCGGGATGGTGCTGGCCACGGCGGGGGAGGGTTGGTCGGTGCCCCTCATCACCCTGGCGGGGATTTTGATGGGGGCGACAGCCATCGGCTGGAATGGGCTGATGCTGTCGGAAGCCGCGCGGCTGGCGCGCAATGGCCAGGTGGGGGCGACGACCGCGGCGCTGTCCTTCGCCTTCAGCTCCACCATGCTGGTGGCTCCCCCGGCCTTTTCCATCCTGGTGACGGTGACCGGGGGCTATGCCGCCGGCTTCCTGATGTGCGTCGTCGCCGCGCTGGTCGGCGCCTACGCGATTGCCGGTACTCGGAAGTAGCAGGTCGTCCCTGCTTGCCGGCCCGGCGGGACGTGCCATCTTGGCGGCATGATCACCTTTCTTTCGATCCTGGTCGGGCTGTCGATGCTCGGCACCCTCGGCGTCATGTTCGCCGGCATGCTGGGGCTTGTCCGCAGCGAGAATGGCGGCGGCGGGCGGTCCAACACGCTGATGCGCTGGCGCGTCATCATGCAGGGCGTGACGCTGGTGCTGTTCCTGCTGCTGGTCCTCCTGTCGAAGGCCTGACCGAGCCTTCCTCCGGGCGCGGGCGGGTCGGTGCTGTGCCGGGTTGCCCGGCCAAGGCTCCCGCCCTATGTTCCGCGCCGCTCTAGCGGCTGCGATATGCGCCCGGCGCAATCCTCGCGCCGCGCGACGACCAGGGATCCGGCAACCGATGAAAATCCTCGTCCCCGTCAAGCGGGTGGTCGACTACAACGTGAAGGTCCGCGTGAAGGCGGATGGCACGGGCGTCGAGACGGCCAACGTGAAGATGTCCATGAACCCCTTCGACGAGATTGCCGTCGAGGAAGCGGTTCGCCTGAAGGAGAAGGGCGCGGCGACCGAGATCGTCGCCGTCTCCGTCGGCCCCACGGCCGCGCAGGAACAGATCCGCACGGCGCTCGCCATGGGGGCCGATCGCGGCATCCTGGTCGAGCAGGATGGCGTGGTGGAACCGCTCGCGGTCGCCAAGATCCTCAAGGCCCTGGTCGACAAGGAAGGCCCGGCGCTGGTCATCCTCGGCAAGCAGGCGATCGATGACGACATGAACGCCACCGGCCAGATGCTGGCGGCGCTGCTCGGCTGGCCGCAGGGCACCTTCGCCTCCAAGATCGAGCTCGCCGATGGCGGCATCCGCGTGACGCGCGAAGTCGATGGCGGGCTGGAGACGGTGGCGCTGACGCTGCCGGCCATCGTGACCGCCGATCTGCGGCTGAACGAACCGCGCTACGCGTCGCTGCCGAACATCATGAAGGCGCGCAAGAAGCCGATCGAGACGGTGAAGCCGGCCGATCTCGGCGTCGATGCGAGCCCCCGCCTGACCGTGCTGAAGGTGGAGGAGCCGCCCAAGCGCCTGGCCGGCAAGAAGGTGGCCTCGGTGGCCGAACTCGTGGACAAGCTCCGCAACGAAGCGAAGGTGATCTGAACGATGGCCGTCCTGGTTCTCGCCGATCGCGGCGAAGCGGTCTCCCAGCCCACGCGCAGTGCCGTCGCGGCGGCACTGAAGCTGGGTGGCGACGTGCATGTGCTGGTGCTGTCGCGCGATGGCGCGGCGGCGGCGGCGAAGCTGCCCGGCGTGGCCAAGGTGCTGGTCGCCGGCGGCGAGGGGTGCCTCAACGGGCTGGCGGAGCCGGTGGCGGCGCTGATGGTGGCGCTCGCGCCGTCCTATGAGCATCTGCTCGCCCCCGGCAGCGCCGCGGGCAAGAACGTGATGCCGCGCGTGGCCGCGCTGCTCGATGTTCAGATCATCAGCGATGTCGCGGGCGTCGAGGGTGCCGACACCTTCCGCCGCTTCTTCTACGCCGGCAACGCGCTGGCGACCGTGAAGACGAGCGACGCGAAGAAGGTGCTGACCGTGCGCGCCGCGTCCTTCGACCCGGTGCCGGCCGAGGGCGGCGCTGCGTCCATCGAGGATGCGGCGACGGCGGCCGATCCGGGTGTGTCGAAGTTCGTGGGCTCCGAGATCGCGAAGCTTGAGCGGCCGGAACTGACGGCGGCGCGCATCGTCGTCTCCGGCGGGCGGGCGATGGGGTCCTCCGACAACTTCAAGATTCTCGAAGGTGTGGCGGATCGGCTCGGGGCGGCCATCGGCGCTTCCCGCGCGGCGGTCGACGCGGGCTATGCGCCGAACGACATGCAGGTCGGCCAGACCGGCAAGATCGTGGCGCCGGAACTCTACATGGCCTTCGGAATCTCGGGCGCCATTCAGCATCTGGCGGGGATGAAGGACAGCAAGGTCATTGTCGCCGTGAACAAGGACGAGGAAGCGCCGATCTTCCAGGTGGCGGATTACGGTCTGGTCGGCGACGTCTTCAAGATCATCCCGGAACTCGAAGCCGAGCTCGACAAGAAGTAGGAGCCGCCCCAGGGGTTGGCTTTTCGCGCCGGCGATGGCCCTCACGGGCCGCGCCGGCGTTTTTCGTTTCAAGGGAGTGGGGTTCATGGCGGATATCCAGAAGCTGGGCATCATCGGCGCGGGCCAGATGGGCAACGGCATCGCTCATGTCGCATCGCAGGCAGGCATCGCGGTGGTGATGCTGGATGTGGCGGAAGCGGCGCTGGCCAAGGCCATCGCGACCGTCACCAAGAACATGGACCGCCAGGTTTCCAAGGGGACACTGACGGCAGCCGAGAAGGACGCGGCGCTGGCGCGCATCGCCACCACCACGGATTACGGCGCCTTCGGCGATTGCGACCTGGTGATCGAGGCGGCGACGGAGCGGGAGGAGCTGAAGCACAAGATCTTCGCGACCCTGACGCCGCATCTGCGGGCCGATGCGCTGGTGGCGACCAACACCTCCTCCATCCCCATCACCCGGCTGGCGACGAGCACGGACCGGCCGGACCGTTTCGTCGGCATGCATTTCTTCAACCCGGTGCCGATGATGAAGCTGGTGGAGGTGATCCGCGGCTTGGCGACCGGGGATGCGACGGTGCAGGCGGTGGCGCAACTCGCGGAGCGCATGGGCAAGACGGTGGCCTTCGCCGCCGACTACCCCGCCTTCATCGTCAACCGCATCCTGCTGCCGATGATCAACGAGGCCTGTTTCGCCTTGCAGGAAGGCGTCGGCGATATCGCCTCGATCGATGCCGGCATGAAGCTGGGGTGCAACCACCCGATGGGGCCGCTGGAACTGGCGGATTTCATCGGCCTCGACACCTGCCTGTCGGTGATGGAGGTGCTGCACCAGGGCCTCGGCGATTCGAAATACCGGCCGAGCCCCCTCCTGCGAAAGTATGTCGAGGCCGGTTGGCTCGGCCGGAAGGCTGGCAAGGGCTTCTACGACTATGGCGTGACGCCGCCGAAGCCCACGCGCTGAATCATCCTGGGGGGCGGAAGGCGACCTTCTCGTTCGCCCCGCCATCCGGCGCTTCCCCGGTCAGGCGGGCCTTCACATAGCCATAGGCCTGGACGAGGGAGGAGGATGGGACATCCCAGTACTCCGCGCCATGAACGGTGACCTCGATCAGCGCCGTGCTCGGCGCGTCCGGCCCCGCAGGGAAGCTGGAGCGCAGGGCTTCTGACCACAGGTCCCGCTGCCGCGCAGGGTCCTGCACGATCCGTGCGGTGCCGGAGAGAGAGGCATAATTCTCCGCCACCGGATCGGCGTAGGCCAGCAGCACGCGGCCATCGCCGATGATCTCCCGCACCTTGGGGGAGGGATCGGCCGTGAAGAACCAGAGCGTGCCGTCGAATTGCTGGAGCGAGGCGGCGCGCATCGGCCGGCCGCGCATCCGCCCCTGGTCGTCGACTGTCACCATGGTGGCGACGCGGATGTTCCGGATCATCGACCAGATCTTGTCCTGCGCCACGTCATCGGTTCGGCGTTCCACCATGCGCGCGGTTCCTTGTCCTGTCTGACCCAGCTAACGCCGCGCGGGTCGGGACGGTTGCACCCGCGCAGAGTTTCCGCCCGCTGCTTGGGCGGTATCTGGCCGATCCGCGGGACAGGCAGTAGGCTCTCACCATGCCGCACCCGAACATCCTGCTGACCCGCGAGGGCGCAATCGCTCTCATCACCCTGGACCGCGCCGCCAAGCGCAACGCCATGGACCTGCCGATGTGGATCGCGCTGGCCGAGGCGATGGAGGCGTGTGACGCCGATGAGGAACTGCGCTGCGTTGTCATCCGCGGCGCCGGGGAGGAAGCCTTCTGCGCCGGCGCCGATATCGCCGCGTTCCAGGTCGAACGCGGTACGCCGGAGCTGGAAGACCGCTATGGCCGTGAATTCAACCGCTGCATGAAGGCGTTGCAAACCTGCCGCCACCCGGTTGTCGCGGCCTGCCGGGGCTGGACGATGGGCGGTGGCGCCGGCGTCGCCATCAAGGCGGATTTCCGCATCGGCGGCCCGGGCACCCGCATCGGCATTCCGGCCCGCAACCTCGGCATCTGGTATGCCTATTCGGACCTCGACGCGGTCTTGCAGATCGCGGGCTATGCGGTCGCCATGGAATTGCTGATCGAAGGCCGGGTGCTGACGGGCCAGGAAGCCTACGATAAGGGCCTGCTGTCCCGCCTCGTCCCGGATGAGGCGGTGCAGGAGGAATCGATGGCGCTGGCGCGGCGCATCGCCCAAGGCGCGCCGCTATCCAACCGCTTCCATAAGCAGGCCTTGCAGAAGCTGCGCGGCGCGCTGCCAATCTCCGATGCCGAACACGCGGAGAATGGCAACTTCGCCTATACTGAGGACTTCCGGGAGGCGACGCGCGCCTTCCTGGACAAGCGCAAGCCCGTCTTCAAGGCGCGCTGACGCGCTATTCCCCCTTGCTGGGGGCGTTGGCGGGCTGGCCCTCATGGGTCTCGCTGCCGGCGCGCCAGCGATGGGTG
Source organism: Acetobacteraceae bacterium (assembly GCA_947478535.1). Next base: position 1,596 of record CANJXD010000029.1, on the reverse strand, counting down.
GAGGAGCCGAAAGCGACCATCCTGCCCTCGGCGTCGAAGACCTCCGTGCGGACGAAGAAGATGTTGCGGCCTCGCTGCGCGACGCGGGCTTCCGCCACCAGCCGCCCACCCTTCACCTGCCCGGTGAACTTGCAGTCGAGGTCGAGGGTCACGGCCTTGCGAATATTGCCGGGGTTGCTGCACCAGAGCCCGGCATAGCCCGCGGCCTGGTCGATCATCGACAGCAGCAGCCCGCCATGGATGATGCCGGACCGGTTGCGGTGCTGGTCGCCGGCGGTGCAGACGAGGCGGGCCATGCCGTCCTCCCAATGCTCCAGCGTCACGCCGAGCAGGCTGTGATAGGGGGCGCCGCCGGGATCGAGGTCGGGGAGGGTCTGGGTCTGATCGGTCATGCCGCCTGCGTGCCGTCCGGCGCGGCCGGGGTCAAGATGGGCGATGATGTGGGGGGAGTGCAGCGATGACGATGCCGGAATTCGTGGAGATCGACGCGGCGGGCGATGCGGTGGTGACGGCCGACAAGGCGGCGGCGCTGCTCGGCGTGGCGCTGGACGCCTTCCTCGCCGACCTCCGCGCCGGGCATGTGTTTTCCATCGTGGAGCGCGGCGAGGGCGCTGATGCCGGGATGCTGCGGCTGACGCTGCGGAACCGCGCCACGGAACGGCGACTGCTGGTGGAGGCGCTGACGGGGCGGGTGATCGGCGCCGCGTAGGCTACCCGATCTGCAGGTTCTGCAGCGCTTCCTCCATTTCCTGGAAGCTCGGCATCGAATGGCTGGGCGCGGTCTTGCGACCGGCCTCGACCGCGACCTGCGGGGCGTTGCCATGCAGGTGGGCGACGAGGACGGCGCGGATCACCTCGTAGAACTTGCAATCCTCATCCACCACACCCTTCAGCCGCGCCGCCATGGGGCCCATCATGCCATAGGCGAGCAGGATGCCGAGGAAGGTGCCGACGAGCGCGCCGCCGATCATGCCGCCAAGCACGGCGGGCGGCTGGTCGATGCTGGCCATTGTCTTGATCACACCGAGCACGGCGGCGACGATGCCGAGCGCGGGCAGCGCATCGGCGATGGCCTGCATCGCATGCGCCGCGTGCTGTTCCTCCGCCGCGATCTTCTTCAGCTCCTTGGACATGATGTCCTCGATCTGGTGCGGGTCATCGGCATTCATGCCAACCATGCGGAGGTAGTCGCAGATCAGCGTCACCGCGACCTTGTCGGCGGCGATCTTGGGGAACTTTGTGAAGGCGGGGCTTTCCGTGGGCTTCTCGATATGCGGCTCCAGCGCCATTGCGCCCTTCTGCTGCGCAAGCCGCACCAGCCAGAACAGCATCGACAGCAGGTCCACGTATTCGTGTTTGTGGAAGCGGCCGCCCTTGATGATCTTTCCAAAGCCGCCGAGCACATGCTTGATGTCATGCACGCTGTTGGACATGACGAAAGAGCCGACAGCAGCGCCGCCGATCATCATCATTTCATAGGGCAGGGAATGCAGGATGATGCCGAACTTGCCGCCGGCGATGATGTAGCCGCCGAACACCATGGCGAGCAGGAAGACGAAGCCGCCGATCGTCGTCATGGCGTGGCTGTTCCCTGCG